>JAILLZ010000028.1 GCA_024692885.1 Lachnospiraceae bacterium
TTCTTTCAAAAGATTCTTTGATGCGACTCTGTTATCATCTATATAAAATGAACCGTTGCATTTCTGTAGTCCGCAAAGACACCTTACAAAAGTACTCTTTCCGGCCCCGTTCTCGCCTACGATACCAATAATTTTTCCCATCGGAAGCATCAAATTTTTAATATGTATACCGATGCCGTCCTCATAAGAGAAATCAAGATTTTTTACATTCAGTGACGAATTACTCTCCCTTTCTTTATTCTGAGACTCGTTACAGCCCTTTAATGAAGTTCTAAGGCTTCTAAGTCCATAGGAATGAGCTTCCTCATCAGGTATCGCAAAAAAATCTCCCGCTTCTTTTTCCCATACAATCTGTCCATGCTCTACAAGAACAACCTTATCGGCAACATTCCTAAGATAATTCAGTCTGTGATCGGCTATGATTATCGTCTTTCCCTCCGCTTTCCATTTGGTGATAATTAAGGCCAATTCCTTTATGGAAAGCAGATCCAAATTAGATGTAGGCTCATCAAGCACATAGATATCTGGTCCCGGCATAGATACAGATGCACATGCAATCTTTTGTTTTTCACCACCCGACATCTTAAAGAGACTTTTATTCACCAGCCCCTCTACACCAAACGACTTAATCGTATATTGCAGCCGTTCCTCCATTTCCTTGTGGGAAAACTGCATATTCTCGCATCCAAAGACCAGCTCGCTTGTGGAATCCACATTAAAAAACTGTGATCTCGGATTCTGAAATACCGAACCAATCAATCCCGCACGTTCCTGTACCGTCTTCTTTAAAATGCTTTTCCCGTCAATCAGAATATCTCCCGTGATCTCTCCCTTGTAAAAATAAGGAACAAGACCATTGATTACCCTTGCCAGTGTGGTTTTTCCGCAACCCGAACGGCCACACAAAACAGTCACCTTTCCTTTGGGAATAACAAGCGATACATGGTCAAGTGAGCTTCCCTGTTCAGATTCAGCATATGTAAAAGACACATCTCGTATTTCTATCATATCCTCACCCCAGTACCAGTCCTGTTATAAATATTACAAGGCATACAGATATCAAAGTGAACACTGCAAAGTCCTGTAGGTGAAAACCTATTTCACAGAAGCTTGTTCGTCCTCTCTCCGTCGTAAGTCCACGCGTCATCGCAGCAGCGGAAAGCTCATCACCTATCTTTGTAACAGATACCAGAAGTGGGACCATTCTGTATTCTATTCCGGCTGCAATACCCGTTCCGAAGCGTATATTCCTCATTTTCATTGCATCCTGTATAGAAGAATATTCATCTGCAAGCGTTGGAAAAAAACGAAAAATAATTGCAAACGGTATCGTGACAGTCTGTGGCATCTGCATCTTCTGCATAGCAGCAATGAATTCACTTACTTTCGTAGTATGAAGAACAAACCACGCTAGCATGACACTCGGAAGCATGCGTTCCACCAGATAAACCAATATCCGGAGAGTTAATCCTCCCGCACTCATTCCATTTATCCTTCCAGACGTCAAAACATATTCTCCTCCCATCGCAATGAGATATAGCAAAACATACATAACAGACATCTTTGTTTTCTTCATGTCAATAAGGAAGAATAGCACTAATATAACAAGTGCAATCTTCAAACCGCATATCAATGAGCTTTTACTGTCAGATATTATCACTGTATTTACAACCAAGAGGAGCATAAGCTTTGTTCTTGGATCAAAGTTTATGGATACCTCCTCGTTTCCACTCTCCAATCTGTTCATTAGGCAATCCCAGCTCTCTCAAAATGTTTTTTTAGAACTGCCTTTCCTATGAATGCCCCAACAACTGCAGCTACAGCCGTGCAGGCGATAACAACACCGCACATCCCCCAGCTGATGAGCTTTTCAAGACTGTCTACAAAAGCATCACCTTGTGTTTCCCTAAAGCTTTCAGCATAAGCCTCTGCTCCAATAAACATCGGAAGCTGCGTCCCTATTACCCATTCAGAAAAGACCACATAGCCAATCACCATTTTTGTAAAACTCTTGTAATCTCCGGACTTCAATATAAAATCAGCTGCAAGACCGAAAATTATTCCCGTAAATAATCCCATGTATCCATATCCCATGAGCCATAGAAGCACCGCCGACAATGTTGCCATAATTGTTATCATTCCAAACTTCTTAACCTTTGTAAAAAACAAAATGCACGGAATCCCCGCAAGCAATGCGATAAGCACCGGATAGAAAATAGCCATGATTGGCACCATTCCTGTCATTGCACTGATGAAGAAGATAACAAAATAGACAACGGTAAAAATTCCAACCGTGATCAAATCCTTGACATTCATCTTCCCTCTTTCCTCAATTACTGCTGTATTCATCTTTTTTCTTCCTCCTATAGGTTTGTAATATGTATTATCCAGGCGTTAGCAGCAGCTAACTATATGGTAAAATAATTAACTGCTCTTAAAATACTCCGCCCAGCCTCTACCGTAAAAATTTCTAAGCTCTTTAATATATTTTCCTGCCTCCTCCCTTGACATATCGTGCTCCACACAGTGGAAAAGAGCTGAATAAAATGCTGTAGAAACAACATGGCAGAATCCTTCATTTATCCTGCCTTCTCGAAGTGCAAGGCTATTATTTTCTTCAAGATAAAGAAGCGTATATTTCACATCAATAGCTGTGACTCTTTCAAGAAAGTTCTTGTATATGTC
>JAILLZ010000090.1 GCA_024692885.1 Lachnospiraceae bacterium
AAACATGTGATCATCTTCATTTATTGTTCCGCCAACCGCACAAAGGCTGTTGTGACAGTTTGTAAGAACATACGGAATAGGAAACTTCTCCAGTCCCGAAGCTCTCGCAGTCTGTATGATTCCAACAAAAGTAATGTCATGGGAAGTGAGTTTATCAAACTTAATCTGAAGCTTCTCCATGTTTCCGGAAACATTGTGTTCTTTTAAGATGTCATATGCTATTGTGCATTTTTTTGCATCTTCTTTGGATATGCTTTTCCCCGTTTCAGCTGCAATCTGCTTTTGTGCATCAGGCCCATCTTCAACGAGAACATTGCCATTTACAAGATATACTCCATTTTCGTATAGTTTCATACTGTTGCTCCTATTCCTTATTTTTTTCACTTTTCGATTATATTTATACACTCTTGCGAATGTCAAGGTTTCTCCCACTTATCCAAAAAAGCTCTTAAGCCTTTCTTCTGCTTTCCCTTGTTTTCAGTCTCACCCTCCTGCCAGTCGAAATACTCGGCATCAAGGTTTTCCATTATCTTCTTTTCCAGATCGGGATCGATTTGCATCTCGTCATCTTCCGGGTTGATTTTACTGCCCTCTATGAGATTGCTCATCTCGTCCCGCTTGTCTTCTTCTTTTTTCTCTTCCGGCTCTTTTTCGTAAGGAATACCTGCTTTTTTAAAGTACTCCTCGTTTATATGAATGGTAGGTTTCTCGTAAACTATAGGTTCATCGTCTGCTGCGCTGTTTACGGTCTTTTCGGATGTATCACCGCTATCGGTTGCTTTTGCATCACTGTCCGTTTTGCTGTCCTGCTCAGCTTCCTTCTTTGCCTGCTCCTCTTTTTCTTTCTGCTCTCTCAAGAGCTCTTTCTCAAGCTCGCTGAGCTCGGATTCGCGGTGAGTTCCCAGATAATATCCTTTTCTCTTAAGCTCCTTTTCGGATTTCTCGTGAGCTCTCTCTCTATTTTTTGCCTCGATGATACGGACATATTTGGCTGTATCTCTGAGTTCTTCCAAACCGCTCTTTAGTTCTATCTGGTTTCGGCCAATCTCAGCTTTCTCTTCTTTAATCTGTCTGTCCATGTCTTCCATAACTTTTTTGACAGATTCTCCGGCCTTATCAAATATCTCCATAAGCCTTTCAATGGCTTCATCGGTGTATATTACGGAAGCAGCATAGATGTCTTCCGACTGAACCTCCGCTTCCTTTATGATTTTTCCGGCTTCCCTCTTCTGCTCTCTCAAAGCCTGAGCCTTGGCATCCGCCGTAACCTGATATTCCTCCATCATCTCAAATACGGTTTCGTTGAGATGCTTCAACAAAATGGCCGCCTGTTTTTTATCGATTATTACCTTGTTTTCCCTTCCCGGGATAGTCTCTCCTCTGGCAATGAGTATGTGTAAATCCCTCAACACTCTCTCAAGTTTATCCTGTAAACTCATAATAGGTCTCCTCGTAAAATATACTAAAGAAAGTATATCACAAGGAGACCTATCAAAAAAACAAAATATAGTGCTTATTTTTATATTTATTACAGCCTTTAGTGTGTACCGAACAATTCTCCGTCCACAATTTTTACAGTTCTGTCTGCGTGGGTCGCCACATCCGCGTCATGCGTGATCATTACAATCGTGTTTCCCATGTCGTTCAGGCGCTTAAACAGTTTCAAAACTTCAAGTCCGCTGTTTCTGTCGAGCGCTCCGGTAGGCTCATCCGCCAAAAGGATTGCAGGCTCTCCCACAAGAGCTCTCGCAATGGCAACTCTCTGCTGCTGTCCACCGGAAAGCTCGCTCGGTTTATGGGAAATTCTCTGTGAGAGACCGAGCATCTCAATGGTTCCAACGCTCTTTTCTCTCGCTTCCTCGAGAGTCATTCCTCTCATAAGAAGCGGCATGACTATGTTCTGCAATACGTTGTACGTAGGTATCAGATGGTAACGCTGAAATACGAAACCAATCTTTTCATTCCTTATTCTAACGAGTTCCTTTTCCTTTGCCTCGTGAATGAGCTCACCATCCAGTATATAGCTTCCGTCTGACATGTGGTCCATGCAACCAATGATATTCATAAGGGTACTTTTTCCCGAACCGGATGGCCCGAGAATGGCAAGGTACTCGCCCTTTTTTACCTCAAGATTAATATCCTTCAGTACATGCAGCTTTTCATCTCCGGCTACGTCATAGTATTTGTTTATGTTTTCCAATTCTATTATTGCCATCTTATCTTCCTTACTCGGTAATCCATATCTCAATTATCACATCGTTACCGTCAGAGTCTTTTTCCATGAGCATTTTTATAATGTCACCTGCTGCCAGTCTTGAAAATGTCGTCTCCGTGCCGCTTGCTGTATTAACGGTTACTCCCACAGGAATCATTGTCGTTATGGTTTCGCCGGACAGGGCTGACACACTGTCGTCAGAGCCCATCTCTCCCGCGCCACCGGGAATCTCTCCATCAAAATCCGACATATCCGGCATCTCTCCCGAAAAGTCTCCGCCCGGACCACCTCCGGATGGCATCTCGGTAGATGATTCATTTATTACTTCCGTTGAACTTTTGCCGGCATCTATCTTGCTGTCCTCAGAAGCTTCTGTGGATCCCTCATCATCTTTCTTTTTTTCATTTTCAGTGGATTCTTCCTCCTCATCTCGTTCTACGAGAGACGCCTCCACCTCTATATATGTAAGTTCATTTCCGTTTATTGTGGAAATATAACCATAGACCAGGCTTTGGTTGTCGCCAACCTCTATTTCATCCGAATCGGATGAACCAAAATCTAACGAGCAGCCTCCTGTTATGAAGCACAAGAGTACTGTGGCCGCAATAAGTATTATTATTGGAGCTTTTCTTCTTTTTCTTCTCATAAGTATCCTTCCTTATTCCGCGCTCAGCGCTTCTACCGGCACAAGTGTCGATGCTTTATATGCCGGGTAGAAACCGAAAATTGTTCCCGTACCTACCGCAAAAAGCATTGCTATGACAAATGCCGAAGGGGTCAAAAGCACACTTGCTCCAAGTGTCTGTGCCACCGGTGCTATAAGCAGACTTAAGCCCAGTCCCAATGTTCCTCCTATAAGGCTTATGGCCGCTGCTTCCAAAAGGAATTCAAAAAGTATCGTCTTCTGTGAACCTCCGATAGCCTTCAATATACCGATCTCGTTTGTTCGCTCTTTTACCGAAACGAAAAGAACGTTCATGATACCGATTCCACCTACGACAAAGACTATAGCGGCCATTGCCATAAGCAACATGGTAAGTATGTCATTAGAGGCTGAAGCCGCTTCCATTTTGCTTCCCGCGTCGGAATATGTGAACTCCGTGTTCGGATAGCTTTCGGCAAGCAGTGTGGTAATGGACTCAATCATTGTGTCCACTTCATCAACATCCTCAGCTATAACTGTAACTGTAGGGTTTACGTCCTCGCCCACAAGGTATTTGATTCCGGTCTCATATGGTATGAAAACCGCCTCATCAGGGCTAATTCCGGAAGCCACGCTTCCCATTTCCTCGAGAACACCGTTTACAACGTACAGTCTTCCGTCTATATACAAGACGCTTCCGTAAGCATCTATTGCCGAACCAAAAATCTCCTTTGCCACAGATGCACCGAGAACGCATACTTTTTCCTTGTTTTCATCGTCGCTGTCCGTGATAAAATCTCCAACCGCCAACTCCAGATTACTCATGGTCTGGTAATTGGATTTCACACCGGCTATGGTGTAGCTTGTGGCCTCATCCAGGTCACCACCTTCAACATCACTTTTTGTTGTAAAGGAGATGGTTGCATCTGATATTCCGGCTACAAAGGTCGTAATATCGTCAACGTCATCCGTTGTGAGTGTGACCTTTTCCTGATTTATTCTGTCTTCCATGCTGCTGGATCCGCCGAACAGAGATCCAAAGTCAAAGCTGAAGCCGCCGTCTCCTCCACCGGATGGCATGCTACCACCGGACGGTCCTCCGCCGTTGCCTCCACCGGACGGTCCACCTGATGAACCGCTTGATGAACCACCACCTGATGGTGCTCCACCGCCGCCTCCACCGGATGGCATTCCTCCGCCGGAAGAGTCACCTCCGGATGAACTGCTTGTTGAATTAGCGCCTTCGCCTTCATAACTTATGTCCACGGCGCCGGCATTAAGGTTTTTAAACTGTTCCGCCACGTCCGCCTGTCCACCTTTTCCGATGGCGATAACCATTACAATTGTAGCGGCACCAACTATGATTCCGATGGACGTCATGATGGTCTTAAACTTGTTTTGAGTGATATTTATAAATACCAGCCTCAGTAATTCACCTGTTCTCATCAGTCGCTCACCTGACTTTCTATGAGCACAGTATCTCCTTCATCGAGGCCTGACTTTATTTCACAGTTGACACCATCCGAGAATCCTGTTTCCACCTCGACTCTCTCAACGGTTCCATCGGTATTCTGTTTGTCAACATAGTACACGGTTCCCTCGTTGATTATGGCTTTGTTTGATACGTAAAGGATATCATCGACCTCTGCGGTTACAAAGGTTACATTTCCTGTCATTCCTGAGTAAATACCTGTTGTATCTCCCGTAAAACTTACCGTTACATCATAAGATACTGTCGAGCTTCCCGATGAAGATGATGTATCCATACTGCTTACCACACCTTCGTATATCACATCGTCATATGCCGTCAGCTCTATGTTGACCGTATCTCCGATATTCACAGCAGTAATATCTTCCTGCGCAACCGAAACGGTAAGTGAGACATCAGATGTGTCCTGAAGTGTAATAACCGTTGAATCGGAAGTGAGCTCGTCCCCTTCAGAAAATCCCAATGATGCCACTGTTCCCGCATATTCCGCATAGATTATTCCGTCACCTATGGCCTCATTAAAATCCAAAAGTGCCTCTTTTGCGTCCTCAAGGTCATCCTCGGCATCCTCTACATCATCGTAGATATCATTGGTTTCCACCGAATAAATTGAGCTTGCATTGTTATAGTTGAGCATTGCCTCGTCGTATTTCTCCTGGGCACTGACAACACCTGTTGAGTATGCGCTCTGCGCTGATGAGAGCTTGGCAACAAGCGAATTGTAATTGGCCTGTTCCTCCGCAAGTGCTGCAGAGTAGTCCTCTCCGGATGATATAAGTGCGTTATATGTCGCTATCTTTTCTGCTGATTCATCCACTGCTGCCTGAGCCGAATCAATAGCTGCCTGCAAACTTGCTACTGTCGCGTCATATTCTGCCTGAGCCACGTTTCCCTCGGCTATATTGGTGTTGTAGTTATATGTCGCATCCAGCTGCTCCGATTTAGCGGTTACATTTGCGGAATCAAGTGCAGCCTGAGCTGTTTCCACCGCTTCCTCCAATGTCTCGCGATACTCCGCAAGGCTTTCGTCGGAAATTTTTAATATAGGGTCTCCCACGTTAACCACCTGTCCAACAGACACATAAACTTCCTCAACTTCAAGACTTGAAGATGAGCTGCTCGTCGTGGAGGCGCCCATCATAGTTGCTGTCGAAGATGAAGAGGAGCTGCTGTCTCCAAGATCAACTTCCTGTTCCAAACTTCCTATAGTTACCGATCCACTCTCTGTGACACCGACAGTAAGATTTCCTCTCTCAACTGTAGTTTCCTTGGTTATCACTTCAGTAGTATCCTTTGCCGATGTGTATGCAGTTGTTGCAATACCTCCTACCAGAACCGCCGCTACTGCCACGGAAGAACCTATTATTATCTTTTTCTTACTCATTTTCATTTTGTTCTTCTCCTTCCTCCTCATATGAAAATGTGACATAAGCTGACGAACCAGCTGATAATGCACCATCTGAATTATCTATTGTGACTGTTACCGCATACGTTACATTGGACATACTTCCGCCTGAAGTTGCTTCCGTTGCGATTTCCGTGATTGTTCCCTCGTACATTCCTGATCCGGTAATCATTACTGACACCGTATCGCCTACGCTTACTTTTGAAATTTCTGCCTGATCGATTTCTGTTGAGATGATAATCTTCGAAGTGTCATAATATGCCACAACAGCCATATCTCCCATAAGGTAACCCTCAGCTGTAACATTTACGCTTGAAAGGGTTCCTGCCTGAGATGCATGAACCACACCGTTCACACATGAAAGAAGCGCTTCCTGTTCCTCCAAAAGATCGTTATACTCTGTAGTTGCCTCATCTACCGCTGCCTGGAGTGTTGTTATAGTCGAATCATATTTTGTCTGTGCGTTTTCCGCGCTAAGCAGTGCTTTCTGATATTTGTTTTCCAATTCCAAAAGTGATGTTTCCTGCGCATTCACCAATGAATCATATTTATCCTGAAGGGTCTCTATTTCTGAAGTGAGGCTTTCTACTTCCTTTTCCGCATTTGAATGATTCTTCTCATATGTTGATTTTGCAGACTCATACTCACTGCTGGCTGTTTTTTCAGCGTCTTCGCACGCGGTAAGATTGTCCGTCGCATCCTCGTACACTTTCAGATACTCTTTCAATGTTGTATTGTCTGCATTAAGCGTTGCAATGGCCGATGTTAATGCCGATGTGATTTCCGAAATATCACTGTTCTGTGAAACCATCGATTGTATGCTTTCTATTTCAGCTGAAACTGTATCTGCCATTCCATCATAGGC
>JAILLZ010000145.1 GCA_024692885.1 Lachnospiraceae bacterium
CCGTTTACTTCAAGTGATTTCTCATCTGTAATCTCAGTCATGCTGCTTTCGAAAACTTTTACCCTTATCTTTCCTTTAACAACCAATTTTCTGACGTAGAATCTTGCCTCATCTTCCTCGTTTTTATTTCTTATCATGCAAAGATCAACATATTCCGGTCTTGTTGAATTTGCGTTTGCTCCGTCATACCAGTTTTCGGTAAGGTTTAAGTTTACTGTTGCATATCTGGTATTTACTACTGTGTTTGTGGCGCTTTTAGAAGTCTCTTCCGGATTTTCCACCTTATAAGTGTACTTTCCGTTCTGAACAGTTCCTTCTTTGGTGTAATCGTTTGAATCGTAGGTTACAACATTTCCGCCTACGGAATACTCAAACACACCTGCTTTGGTTGAATTAGAAGAAACATAATCAAAAATGAATTTTGGCAAAACCATGTAATTGCTCCAGTTTCCTGAAGCTGTAAGCGTTGTCTTGAAAGAAGACTTTCCGTTTTCCCACTGTGTCTTGTAGCTTTCCACCTGCTCGGTAGTGTAATTTGCTGTAAGCCAGTTTTCTATGCACTCCGGCATTACGGTTGATGTAGATGCAAGATCAATATAGTTTCTGTCATCGTCCATCACATATGCATGAAGCTCTACATCTGCTCTGTTGTCGGTATTTCCGTCATCTTTCCAGTCTTTTCCGAAATAAACCTCAACATAATCGGAAGGTCCGCTGTAGATATGGTTTTGAACATAGGCTTTGTTATCGGAATAATAGATATGTGTGTAATTCCATGCTCCGGATGTAGTCTCTTTTATGGTGTAAACATACTTGTATCCATTTCTGTTATATGTCGGAAGAACAGACTCGAAGTCTGCAGTCCACATTTCACAGTATGTGGTCCCGGAACTTGTTGCTTTGTAGGTAACATTGATGGCAACCTCGTCGATTACTGTTCCGGCGCTGTTTCTGAATGTGGCAACAGTAGGTCTCTTATTCTCGTCCACATCAAAATGAACATAGTAATTGTTTATCTCTGTTCCTTTTTCAGGAGTACCTGTCACAACAAAATCAAGTGCACTGAAATCAGATGCATTATCATTTACGTATGCGCTCTTATCCTCATTCAATTCAAAACCGGTTCCCCAAAGTTTTGAAACTGAATAGTCTTCATTGTCTGAAACAATGTTTTTTACATTAAAAGTATAAAGAGGGATGTCATCGTAATCCTCTGATGTTGCGACATCGGTCTCCATTGATTCTGTGATAGCGTATGTGTTTGTTCCTATTGTAAAGCTTCCCTCAGTGGCGATTGTCTCGTCGTTTCCGGAAAGATTTTCATAGGTAACTGCTATAGTATTTCCCTGATCGCTTACGTATTCCATGACACCGTATGGCACATAGTATCCACCGTTTCCGTCGCTCAAATCGCAGGTGAAGACAGTGCTTAAAGTATAAACGTCGCCAAAACCTGTCATGCTGTCGCTTCCCTCGAGCATTGAGAGAAGATAGAAGTTATCCTCACCGTCTTTTACAACAAGCTTGTATGTAAGAGTAATATTTGCAAGGTCGCTCAAAGCCGATTTTGCATACCAGGTAGTGTTTACCTTTACTGCAACTCTCGACTCCATTCTGTTTATGATGCCGGCAGGTGACTCTGCTGCTCCCTTGGCATCCTCATTTCCTTCGCTGTCAAGATACTTTACGGTATATGCTGTTGCATCTTCATCCTTTTCAATGCTTTCCAACGCGAAATAGCAATACTCATTTCCGTATCCGTCAAACCTTGGAAGCGCAAGATTTCCGTCTGCGGTGCAGTTTGCAGCAAAATCTATAACCTCAGAATTTGCTGTTGTCACTGTATCTGAATCTGTTTCTCCCGGCTTATATGTTTTTCCTGAAGTTTTAAGTGTGTAGCTTAAAATAGTCTGGTTTCCGGTTGTGCTGTCATTTATAGCAACTATGGCCGCATTTGCTGCATGTGCAGCTGTCACCTTAGTGTCGGTGCTGTTCTCCTTTACGTATCTCATGAGAGTAACTGTTGCAGAAGGACGAACTGAGTCCTCCTTGTCTTCCCATGTCACAGATGTAGAAAAATCCACCTCTCCGTATAAAGCATTTACTATCTTTCCTCCGGAGTAAGCTCTGTCAAAGCTGTTTCCAAAGGTTCCGGTTCCATTGTCATAAGTTGTTTTGTATGAAATGCCATCAGCATTAGAAGATGCTACTGCTATTTCCGTTGCGGTAAGAGTTCCGGCATTATCTCCCGATACTTCAGCTGTTCCCTGAAGAATAAAGTAGGTGATTCCGTAACTGTCCGAATCGTATCTTGGAAGAAGATTGCTGACAGTGATATCCCACACCTTGCTGTCCGATGCATTTTCTGTGACAACAATTCCGGCCTCATCGGTGACATCCTTGTACACTCCGTTGCAGAAGCTGTACAAATGAAGAGTATTTTTCACCTCATCGATGGACGGTCTGAGTTCTGTCATTGAAGCATCGTACCAGTTTATTGTTGCGGTAAAATCAACCGCAAGCTGCGCAACAAGACAAGCAGTGCCTTCCATAAAGTCACCACTAATAAGTTCTGTCAAATATGTGTTTGTGGAATTTATGACTGCTTCAGCTTTGTATTCTACAGCCACATAGTCTCCATCTGCTCCAAGTGCATATGTAGGAAGTCCCGAAAGAGTATAGTTGTAGCTGTTGGTTGCCTTCGGATTTGAGCATGTTGCTGTAGGCATACTTGTAAGCAGAAGGTTTTCATAATATCCTTCCTCTGATGCGTCATCAGACAAAAGAACCCAATCCGAGCCGTCATTTAATTTGTAATAAATATCAAAAGTTGTTGTTGCTGTTCTTCCCGATGTGATGTTATCAACGTATCTGAAATTCCAGCCAAGTGACTGTGTAAACTGAATTGATGTAATGTCTACACCATTGTCATTTATATAGTAGAAAGCTGCTGTAAAAGATGAGCTCTCCATAGAAACATCTATATCAAGTCCGTTTGGAACATCTACGTCAAGTGTTCCTACGCTGTCACCTGAAGTGTTTGCAGGAATAACTCCGCTGCATTTAAATGTAGCAGATGTGGCAGAACCATCTGAAATCGTCACTTCATAATTTGCGGTTGCAGATGCTGTAAGTCCACCCTTAACCGTATTTTTGATGGTGTATGAAATTGTATCACTTGCAAGTGTCAATGTTCCAAGCGCAAGTGTCTCGTCGGTTGTCTGCGAAGAAGCAGGTGTTGCCGAAGCTTCTGTGTCGACATAGTAGTCCATATCCGTCACCGAAAGCACGTATGACTCAACACTGTAAGCGGTTGAGCCTACAGTCAATGTCTTCGGAACCTTCTTTATTGTGAATGTACCTGCACCGTTGTCGTTATAAAACTGAAGATAAACCTCTCCACTGATATCTGTATCCTGGATTTCAAGCGGATATCCCACTGACATTCCGTTCTGGTTTACATATGCATATAATGCAAATTTTGAGACATCGAAGTTCTCAGGTCTTGTAACTACCGACCAGTTTTCGTCTCCGCTGTATGCTACACTTCCTGTTAATGTAGTGTTCAGATCGGATGTTGTAACTGTAGTCTTTCCGGTAGACGCCAACGAGCTTCTTAAGAGAGAACCAAGAAAGCTTCCAGAATCTTCTGTATCCTCATCCTCGGTGTCTTCCTCTGAATAGCTTGTCTCTGTGGCTGATTCGGTCGAAGCTTCTGTTTCTGTTTCTGTCTCTGTTTCCGATTCAGCCTCTGTTATATTCTCATTTACTGTTCCGGTCTGAGTTTCAGTATTTGAGTCACTCGTGTTTTCTGTTTCTGTCTCTGTTTCGGTGTCTGTTTCTGTATCCGACTGTGCCTCTGTTACAGTCTCAGTTTCCGTATCTACTTCCGTCTCCGTTTCTGTTGCAGAAGTCGCTGTTCCTGTCTGTCCGGCATATACCTCTACGAACTCTCCTCCATAGGAAGATAAAAGCATAGTTACTATCATAACCATGCTTAAATGCCGCTTTACACTCCCCAATGTAAATCCCCTTTTGAAATTTTTTGTCCCCTTCAAATTCATCTCTCCTAGTTGTTTTTAAATGTATTTTTTGGCGCTTTTTTCGACTTTTTAAACGCTTTTTGTAACTACTAGTATCTTTTTTTAGGTCTAAAGGCCCAACTTTGTCACTATATCACGGTTGTAAGAATTTTGCAAATAGTCTTTTTTACCTATTTTTTTTGTGCTATTATATGAATCTGTTAGAAGAATCTATATTTGATTCCGAAGTCAAAAGCATTTTATTGTTGGAAGATGGCGCCTTGCACATAATCATTTCGATTCTCGACTCATGACATTAGGTTTTCTAAGCATTTTTATAAAGCTGTTTTTGCTTACGCAAACGGTAGTGAAATGCCATCCAGGCATTGCACTACCTATTTTCACCATCCATGGTGAAAATTTGCTGGCTTGTGAAATAAAAATGCAAGAAAACCTAGCAGTCATTCATAGAGAACTCTCAATTGATTATATGCAAGGAGCCATCCTTAAACATTTTTGTCTTTTTACTCTCGGATACTACCTATACATTTTTCAGGAGATTTTTATGTGGATTGCAAATAATTGGAAAGACTATGAAGTATATGATTGTTCCGGTGGAGAAAAGTTAGAGCGTTGGGGAAAGTACACCTTGCTCAGACCGGATCCTCAGGTTATATGGGACACACCCAAGAAGATTCCTCAGTGGAAGAAGTTGAATGCGCACTATCACAGAAGCAGCAAGGGCGGCGGTGAATGGGAATTCTTTGATCTTCCGGAGCAGTGGAGTATCAATTACGGAAGTCTTACTTTCCAACTTAAGCCATTCAGCTTTAAGCATACCGGTCTTTTCCCTGAGCAGGCTGTGAACTGGGATTGGTTTTCTAACCTTATCAGAAATGCCGGAAGACCGATTAAGGTTTTAAATCTTTTTGCATATACAGGCGGAGCTACCATCTCTGCAGCTGCTGCCGGAGCAAGCGTAACTCACGTTGATGCTTCCAAAGGTATGGTTCAGTGGGCAAAGGAGAATGCCGCTTCTTCAGGTCTCTCGGATGCACCTATCAGATGGATTGTGGATGACTGCAAGAAGTTTGTTGAAAGAGAGATTCGACGCGGAAACCACTATGACGCAATTATTATGGATCCACCTTCTTACGGAAGAGGACCTAAGGGTGAGATATGGAAGATTGAGACATCAATCTATCCATTTATCGAGCTTTGTGAACAGCTTTTGACAGACAGACCTTTGTTTTTCCTTGTGAATTCTTACACGACAGGTCTTCAGCCGGCTGTGCTTTCTTACATGATAAACACAGCGCTCAAGAAATATGACGGAGTTATAACTGCAGATGAGATTGGACTTCCGGTTTCTTCCAACGGACTCGTGCTTCCTTGCGGAGCATCGGGACGATTTGAAGGACGATAAAAAAGATGCGCAACCTCAAAGCGAGGATGCGCATCTTTTTCATTTCTATTGTTTTAAACTACGTGTTAAATGACAAATTCATTTCTAATGGTACAATTTAAGTATCTGGTACTATTAGGAGGTGTCTATCTGTTATGGAATACTTTACTAACTATATTTTGGGGAATTTCTCCTTTATATTCTGTTTATCTATTGCTCTCATAGTGAGCGGATGTGAAGCAATAACCCCTCGCCATTCCAATTTCGGATCAGCCTTCTTAATAGTTGGAGCACTACTTTTCGTACTCAGTACTTCAATTAAATGTCCTCCAATGATTGTCCTATATCTTTGCCTTGCCATAGATGCCATTTTCACAACATCTTTATTGCTATACAACGAAAAGAAGCATCGTTTCAGTGATTCAACCATAGATGCGATTATGGAAATGTCGTTATGTTTTATATCTATAATTGGAACTATACTATGGTTTTGTCTTTTTTAAACGGCTTAATCCCTCTACTCCTTCAGCAGTCACTACTTTATCAACTATTCTATTTTGAAACAGAAACCTAATTATTACAAATTCGACATTTTTTTGTAGCATGTTTTGTTGTATCTGTCACTCTACCAGAAGTTTACTCCACTGCTTTCAGTGCCCCGACAGGATCTATCCTGTCTAATGTTTTATCTGTGATGAAATTTACCAACAACGCAAAGAATATCGTAAGCCCTGCTGCAAATAAGTAGCTTATGGAATGAAGCGATACCTCAAGATATATAGCCGGAAGATTTAGGATTACCGTAAGAGTCGATGCAAAGGCTCTTCCCAACGGTATTCCCAGTGCAATCCCTATGGCCGTAAGTATCAATGTTTCCTTATCAACATACTGGTGCACTTCATAGTCAAAGAATCCCAGCACTTTTATTGTTGCAAGTTCTCTCTCCCTTTCAGAGATGTTTGTTGTAGAGAGTGTGAAAAGCACTACAAATGCAAGGGCCGCCGACATTACGATGACAACATATACAACCATATTTATAAGCTTGAATGCTCCCGAGAATTCTTCCATCAAATCTTCAGTGGAAAGACATGTCAAAACACCGTCCTTTTTAGACAGCTCTTTTGAATATTTAATCTGATCCGTGCATTTTTCCGAAAAATTTACAAGCATTCCGTTTGGCTTGTAGGTTTCAAAGAGTTCCTCATAGGTAGCACGATTCATATACAGGTAGTTGGAAAGATAATTCTTTACCACTGCGGTGATACCTACTTCAGCCTGCTTTAGATTTATAAGCTGGGCATTCACCTTATCTCCCACTTCAAGCCCAAGAACATTTGCGGCATTCTGAGTTATGAATACTTCCCCATCGTTTAAAGTGCGAGCTTCGTTTTCCGGAGTTTCAAAATTGATATACTCTCCCAGTTCCTCTCCGTCTTCCACAACTATTATCTGGAATGACATTTCATTATCACTTTTCTTTGAATTGGTCGCAGTACCATTTTTTTCATTGTCCGCTTTATCCGAATCCGTCACATCTTCGCTTTCGATATCCGCCTTCACTGTCACCGATGAAATCTCCGCATCTATGTAATTTTCCACATATTCGTTTCCGTCCAGATACGATTTCAGCTTTTTATCGTCATCACTGTTTCCTACAAGCATCAAATCGTACTTGAAAGTATTCTCATACTGACGCGGCATGAGATCCGTAACCGAATCTTTTATGGAAAAGCCAAAGAGGAGGAGCGCCATACAGCCACCGATTCCCACTATGGTCATGAGCATTCTTTTCTTGTATCTAAAAAGATTTCTTGCGGTAACCTTATTCAAAAATGACATTCTGCCCCAGATGAAAGTTATTCTCTCGAGCAATACCCTCGAACCGGCCTTTGGGGCCTTTGGGCGCATCAACAGAGCCGGTGTCATTGAAAGCTCACTCTCACAGGCTCTTACTGTTGCAAACAATATTCCTGCCACAAATACGAACGGCCCTGCTATTCCAAATGCCGGAACAAATGTGTATAAGTACTCCGGGAAAAGATACATTGTTGTAAATATGAAGCAAATGAATGCCGGCAAAACAAGAAAGGCGAATACCGTTCCTATTATCGCACCCGATACGCATGCGCTTACAGAATACACTTCGTATTTCCTTCTTATCTCTCTGTCCGTAAATCCGAGAGCTTTGTAAACTCCTATCAGACCTCTGTCCTCATCTACCATACGGGTAACTGTGGTAAGGCTTATAAGGATTGCAACAATCAAAAATACTATTGGGAAAACGGTTCCGATTGCCTCAATTGAATCCGCATCACTTCCCACATTTTTGTATGAAGTAAGTGAATTTCTGTTTTGAACATACCATGTAGGATATTCAATATCATTTATCTCATCTAAGGCATCAGCCAATTCCTCATCAGCTTCTGCTTTGCCCTTATAATAATCGTTCCAACCATCATTTATCTCTTTTAGGGCATCCTCAAGTTCAGCCACTGAATCATTGTAGGTTGTCCATCCTTCTTCCAACTCCTTTTCTGCCGTCTCAAGCTTTGTCTCAGAAGTCGCGATTGTGGCAAGTCCCTGAACAACTGCCTCAAGTTTCGCATTGAGTTCTCCCAAAGTAGCAAGATAATAATCAATGTTCATGGCATAGAGCGGCTCTGCTGCCGTGAGATCCGCTATGGCATTTTCCAGTTCTGTCTTGTTTTTCTCAAGCTCTGATTTTTGATTTTTTAATGCAGTTTTATTACTTTCCAGCGTATCTGAATTCTTTGTTAATTCTTCGTATGCATCTTCAAGCTCACGCTTTCCTTTTCGATACTCTTCCTCAGCATCGATAAGCTTTTTCTTCGCATCGTAAAGTTCATCCAGAGCATCGGCTTTGGCATCCTCGTACTCTTCCATTGCCTCGCCGTAAACTTTATCGTAGCGCTCCTTCTCACGCTCCGACTTCACGTTATCCTCGATGTACGCTTTTACCGACTGAATCTTGTTCTCATATTCCTTTGAATAGCAAAGTAGTTCCTCAGCATCTTTTACTTTTATATTTATGTAAGTGTACACATCGCTGTTCACGGAATCCCATGTGACAAATATAGGCAGGTCCTCGGTGGTTCCGCTACGAAATGCTGTGGTTCCATCAGGATTGGTGACATTCGAAGGATCGATTATGGTTCCGACAATCTTAAATTCAAATACTGTGAGACCGTTCTCGTCGTCTTCCTTGTCATCCGTATCATTCCCACTATCAGAATTGTCGCTAGAGTCATCACCATTGTCAGAATCACCCGATGAATCTTCCACAATCTCTACCTCTACATAGTCTCCCACCGAAATCCCGAGTTCATCCAAGAATTCCTTTGTGACGCCGGCTTCGCCCTCCTTCTCAGGCATACTTCCGGATATGAGTGTCGGCATGTCATAGTCATTTTTCGATATGGTTTTTACCACGGCGTTTGTGCTCTTGTCACCCGCAATGGCTGTGACGGATTCGGAGTATCCTCCGTCCGCGAGTTCTACTTCATCTATGTCTGACAGTGCCTTTATGTCGTCATCATCAAGGCCCAATGTGGAAACCACTTTAAGGTCGTGAAGGTTTGCGGAGTCATAAAAAGCGTCCGCAGAAATCCTCAGATCTTCGCAAGACGCTTTAAGTCCTGAGAACATAGCTACCCCCAGAACAGTTATGACCGAAATAGCGACAAAACGCTTTTTCTCTTTTGAAATTGTACGAATTATATCCTTACCGTAAGCTTTTATCATATGCATCCTCCGGAATCTCTCTCAAACCGTGACAATGATATGCTATTTATCCGTACTATGTCTGCTACCACTCGATGGTTTCCACCGAAACCGGATGATCGTTGGTAGTCATCTCCGTGACTTTTCCGCTCTTAAATCTTATGAGACGGTCTGCCATAGGTGCTATGGCTGAATTGTGTGTGATAATTATTACTGTTATTCCGTTATTTCTGCAGGTGTCCTGAAGAAGCTTCAGTATCTGCTTACCCGTGGCATAATCCAGCGCACCGGTAGGCTCATCACACAAAAGGAGCTTCGGATTTTTTGCTAGAGCTCTTGCTATGGAAACTCTCTGCTGCTCACCACCCGAAAGCTGCGAAGGGAAATTTGACTTTCTCTCGGAAAGCCCCACTTCGTCGAGCACTTCGGAAGGAACAAGCGCATCATCGCAAACCTGAGTTGCAAGCTCCACGTTTTCCAAGGCCGTAAGGTTCGGTACCAGGTTGTAAAACTGGAACACGAAACCTATGTCGCTCCTTCTGTATTTTACAAGTTCATTTTTTGTATACTTGGTTACCTCCGAACCGTCCACAAATATTTCTCCCGTGGTGGCAGTGTCCATACCACCAAGGATGTTTAGGGCCGTGGTTTTTCCGGCTCCGGATGAACCGACGATAATCGCAAGTTCTCCTTTTTCCACATTGAAGCTGGCATCATCCAACGCCCTTATTGTGGTCTCCCCGGTCTTGTATTCTTTAACGATGTTTTTAAACTCTATATACGACATAGGCACCTCCGAATTTTGCTGCCAACCGTACTTCTAATCCAAACACCTATAAACTCAAATCAATCGCTGTAATATACATCATATGCCGGATAAACTTTGTAATCCGGATATCTTGTCTCTACGGTCTCCTTTGTGGAAGCAAGTATTGCTTTTATATCCGCGCCAAAATCGATAACAAGGTCAAAAGTTATAACCTTGTTTATGTCATCCACGCAAAGTCCGTGAACCTGAAGTATAGAAGGATTTGTCTTTATAATTGCAATGATTTCCGCTTTGAGCTTTCTCTCGAACTCGTCCTCCTCGTTTGAGGCATAGATTCCGACACTCAAAATCGCTCCGTGCTCCTTGTAAACTCTGTAGATAATCCTCTTTGAAAGCTTGTGAATCTGCCTTGCTGTGAGGCTGTCGGAAACTTCTATGTTTACGGATCCTATAATTTCGGAAGGACCGTAATTATGTAAAACAAGGTCATATGCCCCGTTTACTTCATCAAATTCCAAAACTGTCTTTTTTATCTGTGCGGAAAAATCCGGATCAACTCTTTCTCCTATAAGGCTTCCCAATGGTTCAAGAAGCATCTCAATACCGCTTTTAATGATAAATGCGGATATGATAAGACCAATCAACGCTTCAAGATTCAGTCCCATAGTAAGGCTGATGATTGCAGCCACCAAAGTACCCGTTGAGAGAACCGCATCAAACATCGCATCGGAACCTGATGCCACAAGAGCCTGGGCATGCACTTTTTCACCGACGCTCTTCACATATCTTCCGCAAAGTATCTTGGCAAAAATACCCACAACGATGATTACAAGAGATACATTATTGTACTCTGCCGCCTCCGGATGAATGAGCGCCACGATGGACTCCTTCGCAGCCGTAATACCTGCTGCAAGAACGATGGCCGCTACCACAGCTGATGTCAGGTACTCTATTCTTCCGTATCCGTATGGATGCTTTTTGTCCGGCTTTTTCTGTGAAAGCTTCGTTCCGAGAATCGTAATTATCGAAGACAGTGCGTCTCCGGTGTTGTTTACCGCATCAAGTATGATGGCGATAGATCCCGTCACAACTCCCACAAATATCTTAAAAATTACAAGAACTATATTCACAGCAATTGCTATGACACTGGTTCTAACTATTTCTCTTCCTCTGTCCATTCGATTTTCACTCCATAACCTGCAAGCTCTTTTATCGCCTCATTGATACCTTTAAAAACAAATGCGTTGATTCCGTTCTTTCTTGCGGCCTCAACATTGTCTTCCCTGTCATCCATAAATATGGTCTCTGCACCGTTAAGATTGAACTCTTTTAAGAGTTCCTCATATATCCTGTCGTCAGGTTTGATAAGCTTACATCTGTACGAAAAAAGTTCTCCGTCCAGCATAGGTAAGAAACTTAAGGCATCATCCTTTGACTGTTCATATGCCCAGTCGCTGTAATTTGAAAGTATATATACCTTATATCCGCTTGCTTTGCAGGCTTCTATAAGTTTTTTTGTATAATCAAACTGCGATAAAGCGTCGCCTATGTTTTCAAAGAACTCTGTTATCTCTTTTTCCAGTCGAGGGATAACCGCAACCATGGATGCGACAAATTCCTCCTTTGTCATTATTCCCTCGTCGGACTTGTCCCAGACACCACTCTTGAAAATCTTCTCCTCGAACTCATCGATGTCTCCTGCAGTCATGCCGCATTTTCTCATGACTTTGTATGGATCCCATTCCACAAGAACATTTCCGACATCAAACACTATGTTGCTAATCTCTGTCATTTCTGTCTCCCACTATTTTAATACTTCATTCATGCTGCCCATACGATAACCTTTTAAATCCAGGCTCACATATTCAAAGCCTGCCTCCTTAAACCTGTCGTATACAAGATTTCTGAAACCCTCATCCAAAAATTTGTTTATATCTTCAGGCAACACTTCTATTCTTGCAATCTTTCCGTGAATGCGAACCCTTACCTGATGAAAACCGCTGTCGTAAAGAAAGTTTTCCGCCTTATCCACCATGATAAGTCCTTCTCTTGTTATTGGATTTCCGTACGGAAATCTTGTTGCAAGACATGCGTAAGCACTCTTATTCCATGTCGGAAGATTAAGTTCTTTTGAAAGTGCTCTGATATCGGCTTTTGTAAAGCCAAGATTCTTAAGTGGGCTCTCAATTCCAAGTTCTTTAAGGGCCTTTATACCAGGTCTGTAATCCCCCTCATCATCCTTATTTGATCCATCGCAAACAACACTGATTCCATGTTCGTTTGCAATATTTATAACCTTTGAAAAGATGCTTTTTTTGCAATGGTAACAGCGGTCAGGCGGATTGTTTTTAAATGCATCCGTCTCAAGCTCGTTGGTTTTTACCTTTATATGCTCTATGCCTTCCGATTTGCAAAACTCGTTTGCTTCCTCCGATTCTCTCGAGAGAAATGATTCGGAAATCGCGGTAACCGCTATGGCATTTTCTCCGAGAGTGTCATGTGCAACCTTTAAAAGAAAGGTTGAATCCACACCGCTCGAATAAGCTACCGCCACTTTTCCATAGCTTCTTAACGCGTCTTTCAAAGCCTCATATTTTTCTTGTAACTGATTGTCCATATAACCTCCTGCCTGTAAAAAATCCCTTATATACAGGTGGCTATAATTATACCACTTTTAGACCTCTTTGTGTTTTTCAAGTTTCTCTATAAAGGTCTTTCCCATATCGCTTAATTCCTGACCTTTTCTCACGATATATCCAAAGGTGAGCATCTCGTCTTCCTTCAGTTTTACTGCAGTAAGCTCATTGGTATTGAGACTGTCCCCAAGCATGGCGGCTCCCACGGCATATCCGTCAAGTCCAAGCATAAGCTCCATGGATGTGGCTCTCTCGTTAGTGCTTATGACTCTCTTATAATCATATGTAGCCAACGCTTCCTCTCTGTAATAGAAGGATGTATTGTCTCCCTGGTCAAAAACCATACAAGGATAGTCTTTGAGGTCCTCGAGTGAAAGTTCCTCGCTGTCAGCCAATGGATGGTCCTTTCTTAAGTAAACATAAGTGTCTCTTGTAAAGAGCTCATGAAACTCCAGTGACGCATCGGCAAACACCTTTTTAAAGGTATTCTTGTTGAAATCGCTGAGCGCTATGACTCCGACCTCACTCTTCAATGTTTTTACGTCATCTATTACTTCGCTTGTCTGAGTTTCCCTGATGGAAAACTGATATTCCGGAAAATCATACTCCTTAACCGTATCAATAAATGCATTTACGGCTACAGTGTAATGCTGCATTGAAACCGAAAAAGTAGGTCTGTTGCTCTCGGATTTCAAAAATCGCTCCTCGACCCTTTCAAACTGCTCCACCGCACTTCTTGCATAAGCTATGAATGAAGCTCCGGCCGATGTGGTTACGACTCCGTTATGAACTCTCTCGAATATCTGAATCTGCAATTCTTTTTCCAAGTCTCTAACCGCACTTGAAAGTCCTGGTTGCGAAACATACAGTTTGTCTGCAGCCTTTCTCATGGAACATTCTTCATCTATCGCAATTACGTATTTCAACTGTAGTATGGTCATGATTAAAACTCCCTCATCCGTATTTTCACGATATTTTAGCACACTACAGTATTAAATTTCAATGATTTGTTTACGCTAAGACACTACATTTAAAGCAATACTGTTACACCGCATTTACGTTTCTTTTCATGTACAAAAAGAACCCGCTGCACTATGTACAACGGGTTCCCTTTATAAGAAGGATTAATGCTATAAACTTTTTTTGTACGAATTGAAAACGTCCTCGAAATCGGAAATCAAATCTTCCGCATCTTCTATTCCAACCGAGAGTCGTAATACTCTTTCGTTGATTCCGTTTTTCTCAAGCACATCCCTTGGCACATCGGCATGAGTCTGGTTCACGGGATAGGTGATGAGTGTCTCTGTGCCTCCCAAGCTTTCCGCAAAATAGATAAGCTTCAGATTCTTCAAAATATGCTCCACCAGTTCCTTTGACTCCACCTCGAAAGTGAGCATTGCACCGAAACCTCGAGCCTGTTTTTTCATGATCTCATACCCCGGATGTTCTTCAAGTCCCGGATATATGACTCTCTTTACATAGCTGTTTGTTTTCAAATATGTGGCAAGCTTCTTTGCATTTTCCTCCGCCCTGTCCATTCTGACGGAAAGAGTTCTGATTCCTCTTAAGATAAGCCAGCTGTCAAAAGGGGAAAGTCCCGCTCCGACAGTCTTGTAGATATATCTGAGTCTCTCAATAAGTTTCTCATCTTTCAGCACCACAAATCCGCCTATGGTGTCGTGATGACCGCCCAAAAACTTTGTTCCGGAATGGATCACTATATCAGCACCGAGAACAAGAGGATTCTGAAAATACGGAGAAAGGAAGGTATTGTCCACTATGAGAAGGACACCTTTCTTGTGACACTCCGCAGCCAGTTCTTCGATGTCCGTCACGTTCATCATAGGGTTTGTCGGAGTCTCCAGATACACCGCTTTTGTATTCTCGGTGAAAAGTTCACTGTATTCTCCCTTCGATAAATCCGTTGCCGTGAATGTGAGGCCATTCTTCCTGTTTATCTCGTTGAAGAGTCTCACGCTGCCGCCGTAGAGGTCAGCATCTATAATGATGTTGTCCCCCGGCGAGAACAACTCCATCACATTGGCTATGGCAGCCATTCCGCTGGAGAACGCCAAGGCATCCTCGCCATGCTCTAAGGTTTTTACCACATACTCAAGCTGCTGCCTGGTAGGATTTTGCATCCTGGTGTAATCAAATCCCGTACTCTCTCCCAAGCCCCCATGGGCGAAAGTAGCTGTTTGATATATCGGGTAGCTCAAAGCTCCCCACTGATCCGACAAAGATTTGTCCGATAACTGACAGATAGTATTAATGCTGTACTGATTCATATAACCTATTCATTGCCTCCTTAAGTATTTCCCTCGGGCAGGCTATATTTATCCTCTCGAAAAGAGCTGTCTCTCTTCCGAAAATGATGCCCGGGTCAAGCCAAAGCTTAGCCCCATCCACTATAATCTTCTCCAATTCTTTGTGGTCTTTTGATACTTCCGAAAAATCGAGCCAGATGAGGTATGTTCCCTCCGGCTCCACCAGTTTAACCTGCGGAAGCTTTTCTTTTAAAAACTCTCTGACGTAAGAGAGGTTTTCAGCCAGATATTCTTTCAGTTCTTCCAGCCACTCCTCTCCCTTTTCGTAGACAGACCTGGTTGCCGTCATCCCGAGAGTGTTTGGCTGACTGTATCCCGTTGCAGCGTTTTCCCTTTCAAACGCCCTGTGAATCTCCTCGTTTGGAATCACTATGTTTGCCACCTGAAGTCCGGCTATGTTGAAGGTCTTGCTGGCCGATGTTCCAAGTATGGTCTTCTTTTTGTATTTGTCATCCAAAGTCAAAAATGAAGTGTGTCTGTAACCCTTGTACACGAAGTCCGCATGAATCTCATCAGCAAAAACCAGCACATCATGTTTGAGGCAGATATCTCCCAGCCTCTCAAGTTCTTCCCTTTTCCACACTCTTCCCACCGGATTGTGCGGACTGCAGAGAACAAACATCTTTACGTCATTCTCGATTATCTTTTTCTCAAAATCTTCAAAATCAATCTCGTAGTGCCCATCCCGGTATACGAGCTGATTGTTCACCACTTTTCTGTGATTAAGCTCGATGGTCTCTTTGAAAGGATAATACACCGGCTGCTGAATGATGACCGCATCTCCCGGCTCGGTAAATGCTCTGATCGCAAGTCCTATGGAATACACTATGCCGGGAACCACACTTAGAGACTTGTTATCAGTCTCTATACCATGTCTTCTCTTAAGCCAGTTTCTCACAGTATTCTTGTATTCCTCTCCCGGATCCGTGTAACCGAACACTCCGTGACGAACCCTGTCCTCTATATCCTTTAGTATCTCATCAGGCAGTTTAAAATCCATATCCGCCACCCAGAGTGGAAGAAGATCGTCTCTTCCCTTTCTCTCAAGGCAGAAATCCCACTTTATGCTGTCTGTATTATGTCTGTCTAAATAAGTGTCAAAATCATATTTACCCATAATCTTCTCCTCCGGTTTTTAAATGCAATTGCTCCACGGCGAATGAGCCACGGAGCAATCATACTAGGAAGATAGCATATCTCAAATGATGAGTATATTATTCCGAAAAAAGAGGCGTAGATAAATATCTGTCTCCCGAGTCAGGAAGAAGAACAACTATGTTTTTGCCCTTGTTCTCTTCTCTGTTTGCAACTATTGATGCAGCCTTAAGTGCTGCTCCGGAAGAGATGCCCACAAGAATTCCCTCCGAAATGGCAAAACGTTTTCCTTCCACAAAGGCATCTTCATTTTCTATAGCTATCACTTCATCATATACTTTTGTATTTAATGTTTCAGGAACAAAGCCTGCACCGATTCCCTGAATCTTGTGAGGTCCCGCTGTTCCCTTTGTAAGAACCGGGCTTGAGGCAGGTTCAACTGCCACAATCTTAACATCCGGATTCTTTGACTTGAGGTACTCGCCTACGCCGGTAACAGTTCCTCCTGTTCCTACACCTGCAACAAAGATGTCTACCTTTCCGTCTGTCTGCTCCCAGATTTCAGGTCCTGTGGTTGCTCTGTGAACTGCAGGGTTTGCAGGGTTTACAAACTGTCCCAGGATGATAGCTCCGTCGATTTCTTTCTCGAGTTCCTCAGCTTTTTCTATGGCACCCTTCATTCCCTTAGCTCCCTCAGTGAGAACTATCTCAGCGCCGTACGCTTTAAGGAGGTTTCTTCTTTCGACGCTCATGGTATCAGGAAGGGTAAGTATCGATCTGTAGCCCTTTGCTGTGGCAACGGCCGCAAGACCGATACCTGTGTTTCCGCTTGTTGGCTCTATGATGGTTGCGCCCGGCTTTAACTTTCCGCTCTTCTCAGCGTCCTCTATCATGCTGAGTGCAACTCTGTCCTTAACGGATCCTGCAGGATTGAGGTATTCCAGTTTTGCAAGCAATGTGGCATTTGTCACTCCTGCTTTTTTTGAGTATCCGTTTAATTTAAGTATTGGTGTTCCACCGATAAGTTCCAATGCGCTTTCTTTTATATCTGACATATGTTTATCCTCCGTAACATTTTTCTTTGATTTGATAAGTAGATACTAGCACTTATGGAAAACATGTGAAAGAAAGAAAAGCTTATAGGACGTTATAGGATTTACTTATTACCTCAGTTCTCCCTCAGGTATTTGTTTGAAGGATCTCCGCTAAGCTTTGCCCTGTCGTGAGGCTCGTTCCAGGCGGACAAATCCGGTCCCAACGGTAGAATATTATCCGGATTAGTCTTGAGGCAGCACAGATGATAGTGCTTCTTGATCGAATCAAAATCCGTATTTGCGCTGAAGGCGTGCTCCTCGTAAAGATCTCTTGAATATCCCCAAAGGTTCGGGTATTCCTTCAAAAGTTTTTTGTTCACTCTAAATCCGTTGTAGTAAGCCACATCGAATCTGGCCAGTGTAACGTAGAGCCTTATATCCGATTCTGTTATGTAGTCCCCACACAAAAATCTTTTTGTTTCCAGCCTTTTTTCCAGCTCGTCAAGGGCGTTGAACACCAGATGGTAGGCATCCTCGTATGCTGCCTGGCTCTGTGCAAAGCCGGCCTTGTACACGCCGTTGTTTACATCGTGGAATATCCATGCGTTGAGCTTGTCTATCTCCTCCCTCAGGTGCTCAGGATAAAGATCCGGAGCGTTTTCTTTATGAAACTTTTTAAAGGCTGTCTCATAGTAAAGGGTGAGATTGAAATAATCGTTGTTTACCACTGCTCCTGTCTGTAAATCCACAATGGCAGGAACTGTAAATCTTCCGTTATAATCCGGGTCGGCTTTCTTGTATGCCTCGCTGAGAAGCTTTATGCCCAGCACCGGGTCCTTTCCGCCGTCATCCCAGGTAAATGCCCAGTCAGACCATGGAACTTCCGGTCTGATAGGATCAAGAGTCCCAACGGAAATCACATCCTCAAGTCCCAGAAGTTCTCTCACTATCATGGATCTGGTTGCCCACGGGCAGGCCGGTGTCCAAAGCAATCTGTACCTTCCCTTTTCTACAGGAAGTTTCCCCTCTCCTTCTCCGAAAGGAGTCGTGAATCTGTTTGCCTGACGGTTGAATTTTCCGTCCGCTCCCACTTCTTTATTTGTTACATGATCGACTACTGCCGCATATGTTGTCGACATATCTTTTCCTCCAAGCTGTTATAAATCCGGGCCCCTAAACACAAGATGATATGGATTCCTGTCCTCATCCAGATTGAGGAAGGCGTCTTCCTTCTCTCTTGTTATATCAATAGATTTTTCTATCTTTTCGTTGCCCTTAAGATCCTCAAGATATCTTTTTATATTCGGGTAGTCGAAGCTCTTGGCAAAATTCAGTTTGTACAGGTAGTAATAAATATGGTCATGTCGCTTAAGTGTCTTGTACAAAAGTTCATCCGCCGAAGTAATCTCACCTCCGAGAAGATACTTACTGTTTTTTAGTCTCTCATCTATTGCCTTGAAAGCATCTTCTTCCTGGTGTGCCCATCGCTCCAACTCATTCTGATGGGTGGCCTCACCGGCCTTTTCTATTGGTGTCAAAAGAGCATATTTGAGATAATCAAGTTCATCCGGCTCACTTTGATGTGAGAAAGAAACGCCTTCGCCCTTCTCGTATACAAACTTGCTGTCAGGGTCTCTGCTTAGCTTTTCTCTGCCCGTAGGTGAGAGAAGTTCTCTGTTGTCAGGGCCCGTTCCGATGAGTCCGTTCACGTTTCCCAGTTTTGCTCTCATATGAGGTGACAACTGATAGTGTTTTTTAATCCATTCGAGTTTGGTGTACTCATAAAATCCTTCCGTCTGGTAAATGTCTTTTGTATATGCCCAAAGATTCGGATAATCCTGAAGTCTCTTTAGATTCACACCAAACACCAAATGGTAATTGAGGTGGAAACGAATCAGCGCCACAAAAAGATGTATATCGGAAAGAGTGATATAATCTCCGTTCACAAATCTTCTGTCCTTGAGTCTGTCCTCCAGAACATCCAAAGATTTGAAGTAGCTCGCAAACGCCTCATCGAAGAGGGCCTGATTTCTTGCGAAACCGCAGCCATAGGCATTTACTTCTTTATTGATATAATCGCTCCACTCATCAATCTCTTTTCTCAAGTTCTCCGGATATAAATCCGGCGCATTTTCCTTATGATATTTTTTCCAATCTCTGACAAAGTATTTCGGGATGTTCACCGGATCGTTCTGTACCACGGCACCGCTCTTTATATCAACTATCGCGGGAACAGTGGACCTTCCTGTAAAACCGGGATCCCCCTTCAGATACGCATCATCCAAATAGTGAATCTTCAAAACCGGGTCTACCTCTCCGATGTCCTCCGAAAAAACCCATCCTCTCGGATCCCTGAGGACCCCACATTCGCCTATACTTATCACTCTGTCCAAGCCCAGGAGTCTTAAGGTTATGACAGCTTTGTTTGAATGCGGGCATCCGGGCATCCATATCAACCTGTATTTGTCCGCTTCCACGGGGAGTTTGTCTTCTCCCTCCCCGAAGAGCTTATCAAACACAAATTTTCTGTTTTCAACTTCTCCCGTATCCTTATTTATCTGTCTCTTAAACGTGTTCTCAAATAAGGCTACGCTCTGAAAAGGTACGATGTATGACATATTAGTTGGTCTTTCCTCCTGCAAGCTTTTCAGCTTCCGGTGACTGGTCTACGCCTCCAAAATATTTCTCTGAGAGTTCTTTGAGAGTTCCGTTTTCCTTGAGTTCAATGATAGCTGCGTCAAGAACATCTCTGAGTTCATCTTCTCCCTGTGGAAGGAGGTAGTATGCGTAAAGGTTGTCTGCGATAAGTTTTGTCTCTTCCTCCGGAATATCGTACTTTCCGATATCGAATCCATACTCATCCACATATGCTGTATACATTGGTCCGTCAATGATTCCGAAATCGGTCTCTCCGTCCTGGATATGCTGAAGAACGATGGCTGTATCAGCGTCAGTATATGTGATGTTGATCTGTGCGTCCGGGTTGAGCTCGTTCCAAGACTCAACTGCGTTTGTTACCGATACTCCCGCGCCGCCTTCAAATGAAAGCCCTGCTGCATCGGCAAGTGATGTGATAGGCTCAGCATCCTTGTTGTATACGAATACGTAGCTTCCTTTATCGTAAGGAAGTGAGTAGAGATATGAGCTTGCTCTCTCCTCATTGTATGAGAAGTTGTTTACTCCTATCTGATACTTTCCTGCTGTAAGTCCCGCGAAAACAGATGAGAAATCTGTCACTTCGATATCAAGGTCATACTCCGGAATGATGTCGAATGCTGCCTTTAAAACTTCGATGTCGTATCCTGTAGGTTCGTTGTTGTCATCTACGAAAACGTATGGCTTTGGACCACCGCCTGTTACCGCATGGATTGTAGTAACCTCTGTCTCCGGGGCTGCCTCTGACTCAGCAACCTCTGACTCAGCCTCCGACTCTGCCTCAGATGCCACTTCTGCCTCCTTTGAAGGCTCTGCTGCGGATGTAGAAGATCCGCATCCTGTAAAAGCTGCTGTAGCAAGCGATGCAAGAATTCCAAGTGTAACGATTCTCTTCACGTTTTTGTTTTTCATAATGTTTCCCTCCGTTGTCCTTTGTTTTTGTTAGTAGAAATTATGCATAAGCAGCCCTTGTTTGTAAAAGACACTGTACTTATAGGTGGGTATAAGTTTTTCTTAAGTGCATCAACTAATCATTATGGTCTTTATCAGCTCCGTAAGTTTCACCAGTTCCTCCACAGTGGTGTACTCCTTTACGGTATGAACGTCGTGCATTGCATTGTAGATGCAAAGTCCGTCAATTCCGTGTCGCACAAGGACGTTGTTGTCACTTCCCCCGAAGGACTTCTTAGGTATTGCCTTCTCCCCCATTTTCTTCAACGCCCTCTTGTATATGGACAGCGTTGTATCCTCGCCTGCTTTGTCAGCGTTTACCTCGTATGCCTTGAGCCTTATCTGACTCTCTATATCCAATGTTGCACCGGCGGCATCGACTTCCTCGTTTACTATTTCCACCACGTGTTCAAAAGTCTTCAAGGCATCCTCATGAACGGAGCTTCTTATCTCTCCCTTGATCTTCGTGCGTTCCGCCACGGCATTGCTAACCGTTCCGCCCTCTATGGTTCCGATGTTCAGAGAAGTATGGTCATCCACCCATCCCTGCTTCAACCTGCTTATGGCCTTTCCCACCACTGCAATGGAATTAATGCCTTTTTCCGGCTCAAATCCTGCGTGAGCCGAACGTCCTATCACCTCTATCTCAAAATAGATCAGGGTGGGCTCGTTTGCGGAATACACACCAAAATCTCCGCTGCTGTCCGGCACTATAGCCTTTTTCGAACGTATCACCGACATATCAAAAGCAGATGCCCCCACGGTGTAAGTCTCTTCAGCGGGAGTAAACAAAAGCTCTATCGGGCGATGCTCTACGGCTTCTTCTTTTATCTGCCTGAAAGCCTCATATATGACAGCAAGGGCAGCTCTGTCGTCTGCCCCTAAAACTGTTGTCCCGTCACCGGTTATTCTACCGTCATCGTGAACTGTTATTTTTTTATTTAATCCCGGAGAAACTGTATCCATGTGGGCGCAGAAAAGTATCGGCTTAGCATTTTTCTGTTTTCCCGTCCCCCTGATGAAGCCGTGAAGGTTTCCGGTGTCACCGCCTATCTTTTTTGCAGCGTCGTCCTCCTTCAGTGACACATCCAGCTTTTTCCATATGTCCAAAAGATGGTCCGCCACCTTTCTCTCGCCGTAGGATATGCCGTCTAAAGCCGCCAGCTCCACAAAGGTTCCGATTATTCTCTCGTCAGTTTTTCCCATGGTTTCTCCTTTTTATTCGTTCTTCAACAGGCCCTTAAGAGGATTGATGCTGGCATCCACTCTGAGAACACTGTTCTTTGGATCAGACGGATCTCTGTCCGCCTGAGATGCTGAGTTCCAATGTGATACGGAAATCTCGCTCTGATAATCCTCAACTGTTTCTCCCTTAGGATGGCGGAGATAGATATCCTTATTCGGATCAGAGGAGAGTTCTGCTCTCTTTCCATCATCCGCCCAAAGTTTGTCATAATCTATCTGACTTGCGATTCTCACATTCCAGTCTGCAAAAAGTTTGTTCTTATCTCCCGCAGGTCCCAATACAAGGTCATGAACGTATGTGGCATTCTTAAACGCCGGTATGTTGTAAAGTTCCTTCATGTATGCGTAAATATTAGGATAATCTGCAATTCTTCGTCTGATAGGTCCCACGTTTTTAAAGTAGCTTGTGTCCCAGCGAACTATGGTCACAAAGAATCTTATGTCCGAATCGGTGATATAGTCTCCGAAGAGGAATCTGTTTTCCGAAAGTCTTTTCTCCAGCTTATCCATGGATGCATAGAAATCCTCAAATGCCTCCTCGTATGCCTCAAGGGACTGGCAGAACGCCATTCTGTAGTGTCCGTTGTTGATATGTGGGAAAAGCCAATCATTGAATTCGTCTATCACGTCCCTGTATTTCACAGGATAGAGATCCGGTGCATCCTCCGGCTGAAGACCTCTGAAGTTCACCTCAAGGTAGTTTGTCATTCTGTGGTAGTCGTTGTTTACCGCCTTCTTCTCTTTTACATCCACGATGGTCGGCGTGGTAGCTCTTCCCTTAAAATCAGGGTTTGCGTTTTTGTATAGCTCAGAGAGGAAGTATGCTCCTGTCTTCGGGTCCTTGTAATCTGCTTCTGTTCCAAAGCCGTGACCGTATTTATTGGTCTTTCCGCTCGGGGAGGTCTTTATATCATAGATGACATCCGTGAGTCCCAAAATGTCCCTCACGATGACAGGTCTGTTTGACCAGTTGCATCCCTTCATCCAGTAAATCTGATATCTTCCGGCCTCGGGTTTCCATCTGCCCTCTCCCTCTCCTGCCTTCTCTATAAAAGCGTTTGGCTGTCTCACGAAGGCTCCTCTCTCATCTATCTCGTTTTTTGTTTCCATAGGTCTTGGCACCACCCCGACCTCTGCGGCAAACTTGTCTGCAAGTTCGTCTGTATACACCGGTTTTTCAGCTATGCAGCATGCATTACTCATGTTCTTTTCCTCCTTAGGCTTATAATTCCATCTATATGATTTTCACAACTCCAAAATTCCCGTAAAACTTAAATAATATAATCAGGCTGATTCATAAGATTCATCTTTGCGAAGAAGTCCTTTGTTCGCTGATTTTTCGGATGGTCAAACACCTCCGCCGGTGTTCCGTCCTCCACTATGTGCCCCTTGTCCAAAAAGATTACTCTGTTTGAGACGTTTCGCACGAAACTCATCTCATGAGATACCAAAAGCATGGTGAAACCTTTCCCTGCAATCTCCTTTATAACATCAAGCACCTCCCCCACAAGCTCAGGGTCAAGTGCTGAAGTCGGCTCATCCAAAAGCAGAAGCTTCGGCTTCATGGCAAGCGCTCTGGCAATGGCAACTCTCTGTTGCTGACCGCCCGACATGTGCTTCGGATAGTGGTTTGCCCACGCTGTCATTCCTACTTTTTTGAGTTCCTCAAGGGCAATCTTTCTCGCTTCCTCCTTTGGAAGGTTCTTCACCACTATGAGTCCCTCCATAACGTTTTCAAGGACTGTCTTTTTCTCAAAGAGGTTGAAACGCTGAAAGACCATTCCGGTGTTCTGTCTTATCTCGTAAATGTCCTTCTTGTTTTTCTTTGAGAGGTCTATCTTTTTGTCCCCAAGGCTTATAAAACCGCTTTCCGGCACCTCAAGCTGATCTATACATCTTAGGAGCGTGGATTTCCCGGTTCCTGAAGGTCCGATGATTCCAATCACATCTCCCTCGTTTATATCCAGACTCACGTTCTCCAAAACAATGTTGTCGTGGTATCTTTTTGAAAGTTCTTCTATCTTTATCATGCTCTCACCTCATCCTCCGGAACGTAGTTTGCAACCTGATCCGGTATAGCAAGTCTTTTCTCTATAAGCTTTAAAATCTGCTCGATTATGATGGTTATCACCCAATAGATAATGGCAAGGCTTATGTACACCTCAAAATATCTGTAGGATCTTCCACCGATGATTTTTCCCTGAGCAGTCATCTCCACAACCGCACATGTGAAGGCAAGAGATGTTCCTTTTATAACCGAAATCAGTGAGTTTCCCAATGACGGAAGGGCTACTGTTATGGCTTCAGGAAGAATGATTCTTCTCAAGGCCTGAAAGTATGTCATTCCAAGGGAGCTTGCCGCCTCAATCTGCCCAGTTCCCACCGAGAGAAGTGCCGCTCGTATAAACTCTGCATTGTAGGCCGACTGGTTTATTCCAAGCGCCACAACCGCGTATATGAACCCTGATACATCCGCCACCTTAAAGTCGGTGCCGTACTGATAATTCAGCCATTTAAAAAACATCGGTATTCCAAAATATGCTATATAGAGCTGAACCAGAATCGGCGTTCCTCTTATCAGCGATATAAAAAACGTTGCTATCTGTTTTAATACCGGGACTTCCCTTATCTTAACTATGGCAAGGAGAAGCCCTAGTGTGATTCCCAGAATCATAGATATAATCGCAAGCTCTAAAGTAATAGGAAGGTAGAGCAATAGATTCGGAATCTGAGTAAATACCAATTTAAAATCAAATATGTTTGACATGTTATCTTCCTCTTTTTTATCTTTTTTATAAGACCTTTTTTTATGAGACCTTCTTCTCCACCAGCACATTTGCAAATCCCAGCGGATTGGTCTTTGGTTCATAATCCCGAGGTATATCGTTTTCAAGTGCCACTATCTTTTCCTCATAGAATCTTGGGTCAACTTTCGGGACGTATTCATAACCGAGTTTTTCATAGAAGCCCTGTACTCTGTCCATTGCATTTATTACCACCTTCGTCACTCCCTCGGTTTCAAGTATCCATTTTTCCGCTTCCTCTATAAGCCTGCTTCCGATACCGCCTCTCTGATTTTCTCTGATGACACAGACTCTTCCGATTTTTCCCACACCCTCAAAAGGAAATGTGATCCTGCAGCCGGCGATAGGTTTATTGTCATCCACAAGAATGAGTGCTCTGTAGTTTTCATCCACCGGTTTGTCTTCCTCAAACTCGAAGTTTATGGGTATATCGTATCCGAACACGAAAGCATCTGTTCTCACGTAATCGTATGCTTTAAACTGCCATGCCGGCGAATCCTTTGTAATTCTGTAAGCTTCCATTTTTGTCCCCTCTCTTTTGTTTTTTGTTATTATCCGCGAGGGGAGTTTTTTTGTAAAAGACAGTAATCTTATAGGGAGATATAACTTTTTCTTATACAGTCTGTTCTGAGGAATAAGTACAATTGACAAGGACTATACAAACCTTTAAACTTTACCTATTGACATAGTAGGTTTATAGGAGAAATGTATATTATGATTAAGTTAAATGAAAACATATCCAAAGAGTTGCAGGTAAAGCTGAATTCGTTGGAAGAGTATCTTACGTCACTGGGTTCTCTGGCTGTCGGCTTTTCGGGAGGAGTTGACTCGTCATTTTTGCTTGCTGTTGCCCATGAGGTATTGGGAGACAAGGCCATAGCAGTCACCTGTGTGGATGCATCCGTGCCTGAAAGGGAAGTAAATGAGGCAAAAGCATTCTGCGAAGCTCGCGGAATCAGGCACATAATCTGCACCGTAAATCCCTTAAATGAGGAGGGTTACAGACACAACAGTCCTGACAGATGCTATTTTTGCAAGCACGGTGTTTTTTCCGAAGTAAAGAGAATTGCTGAAGAGAACGGTATAGATTATATGGCAGAAGGCTCAAACATGGACGATAACGGCGATTACAGACCGGGACTTCGTGCCGCGGCAGAGCTTTCCGTAAAAAGCCCTCTTCGGGAAGCAAAGTTATACAAATCCGATATTCGTGACATTTCAAAAGCTATGGGGCTTCCTACCTGGAGCAAACCGGCATACGCATGCCTTGCCTCAAGATTTGTTTACGGCGAGGAGATTACCGAAGAAAAGCTTCACATGATCGACCGGGCTGAACAGTTCCTGATTGAGCACGGCTTTTACGAGGAGCGTGTCAGAATGCACGGAAAAATGGCCAGAATTGAAGTACCTGCAAAGGACATCTCACGCCTGGCCGAAGACGGTATAAGACAGGAAGTATATGAGAGATTCAAAGAAATCGGTTTTTCATTCATCACGCTTGACATGAAAGGCTACACTTTGGGAAGCATGAATGCCACTCTCAAAAAAACGTCGTAGAATCCTGAATAACATGTATTGATGTCTTTTTTACACAAAAAAGGAAGTGGATTTACCACTTCCTTTTAAACTATATGCTTTATTTTGTTCCGAAGATTCTGTCTCCGGCATCTCCGAGTCCCGGACAGATGTAAGCATTTTCATTGAGCTCTCTGTCAAGGTTTCCAACGTAGATCTGAATGTCCGGATGAGCTGTGTGAAGTTTCTCAAGTCCTTCCGGTGCAGCGATGATGCACATGAATTTGATGCGCTTTCCACCGTGCTTCTTTATCTGATCGATTGCATCCACTGCTGAACCACCTGTTGCAAGCATAGGATCTGTAACAACGATGAGTCTCTCCTCGATAGGATTTGGCAGCTTGCAGTAGTACTCTACAGGCTCATGAGTATCCTCATCTCTGTACATTCCGATGTGTCCAACCTTAGCGGTAGGAGTGAGAGCAAGGATTCCGTTTACCATTCCGAGTCCGGCACGAAGGATAGGAACGATGGCGAGTTTACGACCTGCTACCATCGGAGTCTTGCACTTCTCGATAGGAGTCTCAATCTCCACATCTTCCAAAGGAAGATCCTCGAGAGCCTCAAATCCCTCAAGCATTGCTATCTCCTCGATGAGCTTTCTGAACTCATTTGTTCCTGTGTTTTTATCTCTAAGCATAGAGATTTTATGTTTGATGAGCGGATGCTCAAAGATGGTAATATTAGGTTCGTTTTTAAAATCCATCATTTAATAGTTTCCTCCTGATTATTTTTCATCAGTGTTTGAAATATAAACTCCTCGGCTCTGATCACCCTTAGGGTTTTTTCCGAATTCATAATCGTTTCCAGGAAGAATTGCGTTTAAAAGAATTCCGGCGATTGCTGCGATAGCCAATGCTGTGAGAGTGATTGATGTCTCTCCGACAACAAATGTGATTCCGCCTGAGAATCCCAATCCGCAAACAAATATCACACCTGCGATGATGAGGTTACGTGACTTTGTAAGGTCTACCTGGTTCTCAACAATATTTCTAACACCTATCGCTGATATCATACCATAAAGGATGAATGAAATACCACCTATAATTGCTGCAGGCATTGTAGAAATAACTGCAGAGAATTTTGGGATGAATGAGAGGATGATTGCAAATACTGCTGCGATACGGATTACAAGCGGATCGTGAACTCTTGAAAGTTCAAGAACTCCTGTGTTCTCTCCGTATGTTGTGTTTGCAGGTCCGCCAACGATTCCGGCAAATGATGTTGCAATACCGTCACCCATAAGTGTTCTGTGAAGTCCCGGATCAGCGATGTAGTTTTCTCCGACTGTTGCAGAGATAGCTGACATGTCTCCGATGTGCTCCATCATAGAAGCGATGGCGATTGGAGCCATAACTAAGATAGCTGTTATGTCAAATTTGCAGAACTGGAATCCAGGGATTCCCAGTATAGCTGCACCACTGACCGATTCAAGATTTAACAATGGATGTCCTGCTGCATCCGTAACACCTGCCGCATTCATTGCTAACGCAACTGCGTACGAAATAGCAACTCCCATGAGGATAGGTATAATCTTGAACATTCCTTTTCCCCATATGTTGAAAATGATTACTGTTGCCAATGCGATGAATGCCAACAACCAGTTTGTGCTTGCATTTGAAATAGCACTTCCCGCAAGTGAAAGTCCGATACAGATGATGATTGGGCCTGTAACTACAGGCGGAAGGAATCTCATAACCTTGTTTACTCCAACGATCTTGATGATGGTTGCAAGCACGAGATACAAAAGTCCTGCCACAACAATACCACCACAGGCATATGCTGCTCTGTCGTTTGCTGACATGTTCTCATATATTCCGCTATTCAAATTTGCTACTGTGTGAAATCCGCCGAGAAATGCGAAAGAAGAACCAAGAAAGGCAGGAACCTTAAATTTGGAACAAATGTGGAAAATAAGTGTACCGACACCGGCACAAAAAAGTGTAACTGCTACGGTAAGACCTCTTGTTGGGGCTTCTCCTACTGCTTCCTGAATGTATCCGGAAACAAGAACCGGAACTAAAATTGTGGCTCCAAACATCGCAAATAAATGCTGAAGGCCTAAGATAAGCATTCTCGCTGTACCAAGTGTCTTGGCATCGCGAATTGCCGCACCGTTGTTTGTTGGCATAACAACTCCTCCTATTTCATAACTTATACTAAAATTTACCGAAAATTATTATAGTGGTTCGGACATGACAATTCAATCAAATCTTCTATTTATTTTTGCCTTTTTTTGGCATTCATTATCAGCCCTTCAAAAACGTACAACATTGACTTATAAAATAAATAAGACTGTGGAACAATCCACAGTCTTATTGTTTATGTAAAAAATATGTTTAAAAACTGAATGTAAATTTACTCTGCTACAGCGCTGGCATTTCCAGATACTGTTGCGTTCTGCTCTGACTTGAAGTCAAGGTTGTAATAGTGATCACGTGTCAAAGCAACTATAACCATGTTTGCAAGTGCGAAACAAGCTACTACTATGTATGCTCCGCGAAGGCTTCCTGTAAGCTTTAATGCAAGTCCGTCAATTAAGAATGCCACGCAAGTCATAATAGCCTGGATTGGGAAGATAACTGAGTTAACCTTCTCAAATCCCTGACGTCCGAATACTGATGTTGGAAGTGAAGACATGAAGTTTGCAGATCCACCGATAGACATACCGATCATGAATACTGCGAGGTACATTCCCCACTTTGTTCCTGTTACGTTTGCAAGTACTGCAAGTGCATACCAGAGACAGAATACGATCATTGTCTTCTTTGTACCGAATTTGTCATCAAGTACTCCGATGAACCAAGATCCGAAGATACCAACTACAGCTACGACTGTCATCATTGAAACAGCTTCTGCCTGAGTCATACCAAGCTCGATGTTTCTTGAAACGAGCTGTGACATAACACCTGTTGAGCAGAGCTGAAGAACTCCTGTTGCAAGACCTACTGTCCAAACCTCTCTTGTCTTAAGAAGCTGTCCTGTTGTCCATCTGCTGTCAGTTGAATCAGCTTCGTTTGTATCATACTCAGTAGCGTATACTTCGTCTGTAACATTATCAGGGTTCTGGCCATACTCCTGTGGAGTATCTTTTACAAAGATAAGACCGATTAAACCAAGTAAAGCTACAAGTACACATGGAACAAGTACAGCCTTCTCAAATGTAATCTTGTTTGAGATAGTTGTCATCATAAGTACCCATGTTGCTGAAGCGATGTTAAGTCCCATTGTTGTGTATCCCATAACGATACCTTTTCTCTTAGGGAACCACTTAGCAACCAACGCACCACCGGCAACATATCCGGCAGACATTGAAGCTCCGATAAGGAAGGTGTAAGCAATTGTGTATCCTAATAAGCTTGTAGGGTTTCCTATGAAGTAGAAAGCTCCTGCTGAAATGAAAAGACAGATGCTGGCTACTTTCTTTGCTCCGATTTTACGAGCGAGCTGGCTCATGAGGATGTAGAAAACTACTCCCAAAAGTCCTGCATATGAGTTTCTTGTCAGAATTGTTCCGGCATCTACTCCTAAGTGAGCTGCTGCTGCCGGTGCAGAAACGTTGTTACCGTCTGTACAGAATCCTACGAAGAACCAGAACATTGCCATACAGAAGATAATGGTACCCCAACCTGCTTTTCCAAAGGAAGCAAGTCCCTGACCCTGTTTTTTGTTGTTCATACCTTTTCTCCTTTTTTACCTATATTAATGATGGATTGATTTATGTATACGTCTTAGGCTGACTTTTTCGGTTTCCCGAACTTTGCATCAGTAGCTGCCATTACCATCTCGTCCCAACTCTCAAAGCGTGTACTTTCTTTTACAAAATTATCCATCAAAAGTTTTGCGTATACCATCTGGTCGGATTTCCAATTGGTGATAACAGCACTTGAATACTGGAATCCTTCAAAGTTACTGAAGTTTGTATTCTCCTGCATAAACTCATCTGAGAATATCTCGTTTAACAGATGACGAAGTTTCTCATCAACTTCAACGTATACATAACCTTCCATTTTTATACCTCGTGGTCTTTATAATACTCTTTGGCTGCCTCAAATACGTAATCATGCCATACCTGAGCATCTCTTGCCATACATGGACGGATGATCTCTTCCTCCTGATCTCCCATTCCGTTGATTGTTTCTTTTCTCTGTACTGTAAGGTACAATGCCGGCTCGTTTGGAGGGCATCCAAGGATCCAATATGCATTTGGATGATCCTTTAAGTACTTTCTTGTACAGTTTCCGTGAAGAACGATCTTCTCATCTGGAATATCCTTAGGGATTTCATTCTTTCCACCGATAACGATGGTCATTCCCTTGTTCTTCTCGTACTCGTCTACAGCCTTAAGCTCTTCCATGTTGATTGCAAGGAGAGCCTGGCAGCTTGAGCAAGCACCTTCACATTTAACATCGTACTCTGGCCATCTTGTGCTCATGTCTCCGATGTAAGGGATCCACATCTTCTTGTAGCAGTTTTCGATTGTCTCTCCAACTACGTCGATCTGATCCATAGAGTAGTTTCCAAGTCCTGTTTCCTCAGCAACTCTGAAGTAATCAACAGCTGTTGTGTCGATACCTGTAACTTCACAAGCTACACGGTCGATAGCTACAGGGTCCTTTGATCCAAGGATCATGTTTGTCTCGATTGGAACAGGCATATGTGGGCTGTATCCACTTGCTGCTCTCATAGCGTCCATGATGTTGATATCTGCACGGCATACGCTCCAAACATCCATCATAGCCATTGTAAGGTTCTGCTGATGCATCTGCATATGAACCTTATCCTGAACAACACCCTTGATATTCTTTAATGCTCCAGAGAATACCATGCTGGCATGAGCTTTAAGAATAGGAAGGTTAATAAGATGATCTGCCTCAAGAAGGAACTTAGGAAGCATTACAAAATCGATGTTTGACTTGAAGTCACGTACTGCAACTTTAACAAGTTCAGGATCTCTCTTGATATCCTTAAGCTCTACTCCTTCTTCCTCTGCAACGGCTGCGATACCGCTGACTCTGAAGCACTCCTCTGTATCACATCCGATAGCTGCTGCCTCTGCGATGATGATGCGCTTTGGATTTGCCTTCTTTACCTCTCTAACTACCGCACGAACAACCTCAGGGTTTGTACACACTGATGTCTCAGGTGGCTCTGCATGTCCTGCGTTTGGCTTCAACACTACTGTTGAGCCCTTACGGATGACGTTCTCTACGCCGCCCATAAGATCAAATACCTTTGTAACATTTGCCTGAATATCAGGGCTCTTAGCCAATGCTACCAATGATTTTTTACTCATAGCAACCTCCTTATTTTTTCTAATTTACTTAAGAGCATAAAACGTGCCAGTTTGACACTTTTTTATCAAAAAGGAGGTTAAAAGCCTTTTTACGTGGGTTTTCTCTAAAAAAACACAACTGAGACTTTAACCTCCCGATACACTGTTTGTCAATATGCAACAGTTTGTTGCACGATTGCGGATTTTTTAAACTCTTTCTATTAAAACAGCTGTTCCCATTCCGCCGCCTGCGCAAAGTGTTGCAACTCCGTAACGATTGTTGCGTCTCTTCATCTCATACATAAGTGAGATAACAATTCTTGATCCTGTAGCTCCTACCGGATGTCCAAGTGAAATTCCTCCACCGTTTACATTGAGCTTTTCATCAGGAATATGAAGCTCCTTCTGGCATGCAAGGCACTGTGAAGCAAATGCCTCGTTTATCTCGTAAAGATCTACATCATCTGTTGTAAGTCCGGCTTTCTCAAGCGCTTTGTTTGTTGCACTGATTGGTCCGATTCCCATAAGTTCAGGTTCAACACCTGTTGTAGCTACGCTAACCACTCTTGCTAAGATTGGTAATCCGAGCTCTTTTGCTTTTTCTTCTTCCATAAGAAGTACACCTGATGATGCATCGTTCATTCCGGAAGCATTTCCTGCTGTAACTTTTCCGTCTTCCTTGAATGCCGGTTTAAGTTTTGCAAGTCCTTCAAGAGTTGCATCTCTCTTTGGATACTCATCTGTTCTGTAAACCTTGTCGCCTTTTCTTCCGGGAACTGTTACAGGGATTATTTCCTCTTCAAATCTTCCTGCATCGATTGCTTCAACAGCTCTCTTCTGAGATCTGAGTGAGTACTCATCCATCTGCTCACGTGTGATGTCATACTTGTCAGCTACGTTTTCAGCTGTGATTCCCATTGCAGGTCCTACTCCAAGGTTTGTGAGTGAATCCCACATTGAGTCTCTCATTTCCATATGGCCGTATTTCTGTCCGTATCTTGCGTTAAATACCATATGAGGTGCTGTACTCATGCTGTCAGCTCCACCGGCCATGATGCAATCAGCTTCTCCGGCCTTTATCTGATAGAATCCCATCTGGATTGCTGACATTGATGATGTACAGTTTCTGTGAATTGTGATTCCAGGTACTGTAATAGGAAGTCCTGCTTTTACGGCAGCTACTCTTGCAAGGTTGTTTTCCTTGTAAGTTCTCTGATAGTTGCATCCCCAGATAACATCGTCGATCATGGCTGGATCAACTCCGCTTCTCTTGATAAGGTTCTGCATTACAGGGATAGACAAATCAAGAGCTGTAAGAGTCTTGAACTGTCCTCCGATTGTTCCGATCGGTGTACGGCAACCCGCAACGATAACTACATTTCTCATTTTTCTTTACTCCTCTTATAATCTATCAAGTGCTTTTGCAACTTTGATTAATCCTTCGGTAAGTTCAACGTTTGCTTTCTTGACATCTTCAGGAGACCACTCCATAAGTCCCTTTCCTGTCTTGAAACCAAGATTTCCTTTTTCGATATTCTCTGTGAGAAGTCTTGAAGGCTTTGTTGAGCTTTCAATATGTGGGAAAAGATAATTGTGTATAGAATATGTAAGATCAAGCCCACCCATATCCATAACCTCTACAGGTGCGCAGATTCCGAGACGCATTCCGAAACCGTACTTGATAGCGTCATCAACATCCTTAGGATCTGCGATGTCGTTCTCTATAATAGAAAGAGCTTCTCTGAATAATGCATGCTGCATACGGTTTGCAAGGAATCCAGGAACGTCCTTCTTTACGATAACAGGCTTCTTTCCTGCTTCCTCAAGAAGGTCGTATGTCTTCTTTACTGTCTCATCAGATACATACTTTGTCTTGATGACCTCTACAAGTGGAATAAGGTATGCAGGGTTCCAGTAATGTGTTCCGATGATTCTCTCTTTGTGAACTGACTTCTCAGCTATTTCAGTTACGCTGATAGCAGATGTGTTTGTTGCAAGTACTGTGCTTACAGGGAAGATTTCATCCATCTTCTTGAAGTAGTCCTGCTTGATCTCAAGGTTCTCTATAATTCCTTCAAATACGATGTCAGCGAAATCAGCAACTTCCTCGATTGTGTCAACAAATCCGATTCTTGCTGATGCTTCATCAGCTTCCTTCTGTGTAAGAACATCGTTCTTAACCAACACGCTGAGGTTGTCTCTGATAACCTGTGCTGAATCATAACGTGTCTTGTCATCGTATACGTAGATAACTTTTACATTGTGTCCTTTTGTTGCGAACAACTGTGCAATACCAAGTCCCATTTTTCCGGCGCCAAGTACCGCAATATTCTTTTTACTCATTTTCCTATCTCCTTTCAGTATCCGGTTAAAACTCCGGTCTGCTTTTAACTACACGCAATTTTCGTGCCACTATTATTTCAGACTGTGATTTAATATCTGTTTTGCCAGGTCAAGAGTTTCCTCGCTGATGTCCTGTACAAGCACAACATCCTTTACTTCTTTGCATGCCTCCATGACTTCTTTTTTCACTATTTCCTCAACAGTCAGCATTGCACTTGGGCACCCCATGCAATTGCCCATAAAACTTACGCTTAAGATTCCGTTTTTATAGGAAGAAATTTTTATATCTCCGTTGTGATCCAAAAGTGCAGGTCTCACTTTTTCTTCTATTACTTTCTCAATTAATTCAAATTCCATACATTACCTCTTCATCCGTTGCAAACGCACATTTAAAATATGCATCTTGTTTTTTTAATACTTTTTCCTGCAAAAAGCGTGCCTGTTTTTCATTTTTGGCACGCATTTTGCTAATTATTATTTTAGCTATAAAAATAATATGTATATTAAGGAGGAGTATACTATGGCTTTAATGACAGGTGCCGAATATATCGAAAGCATCAAGAAGATGAACATGCAGGTATACATGTTCGGAAAGAAGATTGAGAATCCACAGGATCATCCAATTCTTAAACCTTCTTTAAATTCTGTTCGTATGACATACGATTTGGCTCAGATGCCTGAATATCAGGATCTTATGACAGCCACATCACATATTACAGGTGAAAAGATCAACCGTTTCACTCACATTCATCAGAGTACGGAAGATCTTAAGAATAAGGTTAAGATGCAGCGTCTCTGCGGTCAGAAGACAGCAGCATGTTTCCAGCGTTGTGTAGGAATGGACGCATTCAACGCTGTATACAGCACATCTTACGAAATCGACCAGAAGTACAACACACATTATCATGACAACTTCAAGAAATATCTTGAGTACTGTCAGACAAAGGATCTTACAATCGACGGAGCCATGACTGACCCTAAGGGAGATCGTTCAAAAGCTCCTCATGAGCAGGAAGATCCGGATCTTTTCTTAAGAGTAGTTGAGCGTCGCGAAGACGGTATCGTTGTTCGTGGTGCAAAGGCTCATCAGACAGGAATCCTTAACTCACACGAAGTTATCGTAATGCCAACTATCGCTATGGGCGAGAAAGACAAAGATTATGCGGTTTCATTCGCTGTTCCTACAGACGCAAAGGGAATCTACATGATCATCGGACGTCAGTCATGTGATACAAGAAAGATGGAAGACACAACACTCGATGTCGGAAACTCTGAATTCGGTGGTGTTGAAGCTCTCGTTGTATTTGACGATGTATTCGTTCCAAACGACAGAATCTTCATGAACGGAGAATATGATTTTGCAGGAATGCTCGTTGAGCGTTTTGCAGGATATCACAGACAGTCATACGGCGGATGTAAAGTCGGTGTCGGCGATGTTCTCATCGGTGCAACAGCTGTTGCAGCTGAATACAACGGATGTGCAAAAGCTTCACACGTTAAAGACAAACTCATCGAGATGACACATCTCAACGAAACATTATTCTGTTGCGGAATCGCTTGCTCATCAGAGGGTTCACAGACTGCTTCAGGAAACTATCTTATCAACCTTCTTCTTGCAAACGTATGTAA
>JAILLZ010000208.1 GCA_024692885.1 Lachnospiraceae bacterium
CATGCCTCGTTTGCAACTGTCCTTCTTTTGATAAGTCGCGACACCTTTAAAAATTTATCTAGCCTCATAAAAACCTCTTAAATGTATTTCGTCAATTACACTTGTATATATTATACTACTATCCTGTGTTTTGCACATACAAAACGAACTCTTTTTTATTAAACGGGAACTATAGACCGCTCCCACTCAATAAAAAAGAGTGGAACCATAACAGTTCCACTCCCGTAAATCTTATAAATAAATTACTTATTTACAGCGTCCTTTAAAGCCTTTCCAGCTTTGAACTTAGGAGCCTTAGATGCAGGAATTGTCATCTCTTTTCCTGTCTGAGGGTTTCTTCCTGTTCTAGCGCCTCTCTGTCCAACTTCGAATGTACCAAATCCAACGAGCTGGATCTTGTCACCCTTTACGAGCTGTGCTGCTACTACGTCTGTGAAAGCCTTTAATGCTGCTTCAGCATCCTTCTTTGAAAGATTAGCCTTCTCAGCCATTGCTGCAACTAATTCTGTCTTGTTCATAGTAAACTTCCTCCTGTGAAATTCTCTTCATTCATAAATCACTCTCTGTGACTTACTCCCTAGTTATACTAATTTTGCCCTGTTTTGTCAATATATATGGGCATTTTTGTGCTTTGAAAAGCCTAGAAAAATCGCATTTTTTATCAATTATCCTCCGAATTGTTCAAAGCTGTGAGCAAATTGTACAATGTCGTGAGATAATCCTTCGAACTTGTGTCTGTACTTGAGCTGGAAGAAGTACTGTCAGATGCTGTTGTTGAGCTGTTTGTTGTTCCTGTACCGGTAGTGTTTGATGTTCCCGTGCCGGTTGTGGTGCCTGTCGTATTAGTCGTACCCGTCCCCGAAGTCGTACCGGCGGACGAAGTTGTACTAGAGGCTGTATTTGATGACGTACTGCTTGAGGAAGAACTGTCGCTTGAAGACGATTCGGTAAGCCCAAGTTCTATAGTGGCCTCATCACTGTTTACAACAAGTTTTTTCTCCAATGTGTCATAGCCATCAGCCGAGATTTTCAGCTTGTGTGTACCGTACCTAACCTCTGTCGGCTCGTTTGTGTCTATCTCCTCGCCGTCTATCTCAATCTTTGCTGTTTCAATTCCTCCTAGATCAAAAGAAAGACTACAGTATTTCGGTCCCTCTCCCTTCATGGTGTCGAGGTCCAAAACATACTCCTGTCCTCTAATGATACTAATCTCCTGACTGCTGCCCCAACCATCGTTTGCAACCGTCACAAGATAACTCCCCTCCGGTATCTCCATTCTGAATCCCGGTTCAACCTCCTTGAAAATGGTTGAGCCTATGCAGATATAGCTTCCGTCAAAAAGGGACGTGTTTGTGAGGGAAATAAATCCGTGTCCGCTGGTAACTATCATGGATATGATGCGCTTGTCCACACCCACAACACTTAATGTATCGTTGTTTCCAATGAGATCAAGCGGAACTACATAGCCTTCGGAATAACAGGTAAGTATATCGTCAAAATAATACTTGCTGTCCGCTATTGTCATCGTGCTGTTTTCCATGTCGATGCTGTATTTTACGACACCGCTGTAAAACCAGGCATCACCTGTAATTGAAAGCGCACTGATGCTTCCCAGTGCCTCGTTTATATCAGCGTGAACCGGGTATCCCACTTCAAAAGATTCTATGGATTTTCTCTCGCCGTACTTATCAGAAAAAGAAGTCTGCAGATTGTACTGAAAGCTCCTCACTCTGCCGTTTACGCTGTTTACGAGAGTCACTATCTTTTTTTCCAAATCCACATTCTGCAATATATAGATTGTATCGTCGGAGGCTACTTTAGTGGAGTAATCTGCCGTCGCAGATGAATCGCCACCTTCCGTGTCACCGGAAACTCCATCTGTTGTGTTATCAGCTGACACTTCCGTCGTCTCCATTGATGATACGGTTTTTCCCAGACTTGTTCGCTTTTGAACTATACCCCCGCTGTAGTCCTTCTCTCCGCATCCCGCCGGAATCAGGCAGAGCATGGCTACCAAAACAATAACAATACCTTTTCTCATCTTATCCCTCTTTTAAAGAGTTTTTTACAAAGGATAAGAGTTCATCCCTTGTATTCATCTTCGGGTTATCAAGTACTGCATCAAGGCACTTCGCAAGCATCTCGCCAATGCCTGCCCCCTGCGGTATTCCAAGCGCCATAAGATCTTTTCCGTTTATAGCCAGATCTTTTATTATTAGGCAGTCTCCATCGTTTATTATCTTCTGATAAAGCTGTCTGTATTTTTCTATATAAGCCAGTTTTTCTTCTCTTTTATACAGGCTTTGAGCCATCCTGTCCGCGGTGTAGACCTCAAATATATCCGGATAGTATTCTTCCCCAATCTCGGATATTGTCCGTCTCACGGAAATTGGATTTATCTCAGGTTTATAATCGTGATACCTTATCAGTCTGCAAACATACTTTATGGTATCATTGTCATATTTCAATCTTCTAAGTATCTGTTTTGCCTTTGTTTCGCCCGCCTCCGGATGACCGTAAAAATGGTCTCTTCCATTCTTGTCGGTTGTTTTTTTGTCCGGCTTTGCAATATCATGCAACAGCATCGTAAGCCTAAGTTTCAAATCTGCTCTGATATTGCACATGGCAATAATGGTATGCTCACCGACAGTATAACTGTGATGTGGCGTATTCTGCTCAGTGCACATGAGTTCATCAAATTCCGGCAACATCACTTTTGTGAGTCCGGTTTCGTATAACGTTCTCATCTCCTCGGGATGAGATGATGCAATAAGCTTCGAAAGTTCAACCTGAATTCTCTCGGCAGATACTTTGGAAAGGGTATTGGACATGAGGCCAATGGCATTCTTTGTCTCCTCATCTATGGAAAAACCAAGCTGCGCAGCAAATCTGACCGCCCTCATCATTCTAAGCGCATCTTCGGAAAACCTTTCCTTTGGGTCTCCGACACAGCGAATAACCTTTCTCTCAAGGTCTCCTCTGCCGTCAAATTTGTCCACAAGACCTTCCCTGTCATTGTATGCCATGGCATTTATGGTGAAGTCTCTTCGCTTTAAATCCTCAGTGATGCTTGAGGTAAAAGTGACCTCCTTCGGATGTCTTCCGTCATCGTAATCTCCGTCGAGTCTGTAGGTTGTAACTTCAAAGCCTTCTTTGTCCATCATTATGGTAACAGTTCCGTGCTGAATACCGGTGTCTATGGTTCTCTTAAATAGCTTTTTAACCTCCTCAGGCAATGCGGAGGTGGTTATATCCCAGTCCATAGGTTCTCTTCCCAAGATGGAATCGCGGACACAACCTCCAACGGCATAGGCTTCAAACCCATGCCGTTCAAGTGTGTCTATTATGTACTTTACCTTCTCGGGAAGGATTACCATTTCATAAACCTCGTTAATCTTCTACCTTTGAATAGATGTCAGCAAACATCTCGTCTATTACCTTCTTAATCTCTTCAACCGCTGAATCTACAGGGATGTTTTTCTTTATTGACTTATCTCTGCTTGAAAGCTCAAGCTCTCCGTTTGCAAGTGCTTTTGGTCCAACGACAACTCTTACAGGAACTCCGAGTAAGTCAGCATCCGCGAACATTGCTCCGGCTCTTATATCTCTGTCGTCATAAATAACCTCTACTCCGGCTTTCATAAGCTTCTCGTAAAGATCGTCAGCTGCGTTCTTGCACTCCTCCTGATCAACTCTCATACAGCAGAGATGTACCTGCCAAGGAGCGATTGTGATTGGCCAGATAGGACCGTTATCATCATGTCTAGCCTCGCAAACTGATGCAGCAAGTCTTCCAACACCGATTCCGTAGCATCCCATGATTGGATTCTTCTCTGTTCCGTCGACATCGGTGTACTTCATATTCATTGCTTTTGTATATTTTGTTCCGAGCTGGAAGATGTTTCCAACCTCGATTCCTCTTTTTACAGTGATGGTCTTCTTACCGCAGCATGGGCAGATTCCACCTGTCTTTATCTTTGCAACGTCTACAAATTCAACATCGCCAAGGTCTCTCTTTATGTTCAGTCCCTTGTAGTGATAATCTGTCTCGTTTGCGCCGCATACAAGGCTCTCCATTCCGTCGAGTGATGAATCGAAAATGACAGTAGCCTTTGCATTGAAATTGTAAGGGCCTGTAAATCCTGCTACAATACCGCTCTCTTCAGTAACTTCAGCCGGATGAACTTCCTCTCCGAGGTAGTTTGTAAGCTTTGTCTCGTTTACTTCGTAATCTCCTCTCAAGAAAACTACTACGTACTCGTCTGTCATGTTTTTCTGATACATAACAGCCTTACATGATTTCTCTACAGGCTCACCGAGGAACTCTGTTACTTCCTCGATGGTTTTGCTGTTTGGAGTATGAACCTTCTCCAATGCTGTCTCGCCCTTGAATTCGCTGTTATCTACCTTGTTTTCTGCAGCTTCCATGTTTGCCTTGTAACCGCAGTCTGTACAGATAACGATAGAGTCCTCTCCTGCATCTGCAAGGAGCATGTACTCATGTGAAACTGATCCACCCATCATTCCCGAATCGGATTTAACCGCAATAACTTCCGGAACTCCGGCCTTCTGGAAAATTCTGTTGTATGCCTTGTAGCACACATCGTAATATTTTTCCAAATCTTCCTGAGATGTGTGGAAAGAGTAAGCATCCTTCATGGTAAACTCTCTTACTCTGATAAGACCTGCTCTAGGTCTTGCCTCATCTCTGAATTTGGTCTGAATCTGATATATCATAAACGGATACTTTGTATAGGTCTGTCCATACTCACGAACAAGCTGAACCGCAGCCTCCTCGTGTGTCATTCCGAGTACCATCTTGCTTCCGTTTCTGTCTTTAAATCTGAGAAGCTCGTCCCCTACGCTCTCGTAGCGGCCTGATTCTTCCCACATACTTCCCGGGAGAACAACAGGAAAGAGAACTTCCTGACCACCTATGGAATCCATCTCTTCGCGGATGATGTTTTCAATTTTCTTTGTGATTCTTCTCATTGGGGGGTATAAAGAATAAATTCCTCCCGCAACGTATTTCACATAACCGCCACGTACACTGAATGCGTGGCTGTCAACTACACAATCCGACGGACGCTCTTTAAAGCGGTCACCTACCATGTTTGCAATTTTCATAGCATATATTCCTTCCTGTTTTTATACAACAATTAAAGTGGAAAAACATAATTTTTCCACTTTCAAGATTTTGGCCTTGTTAAGCCTTTTTGTCAAGTATATAGGAAATCCGGTTCGACTTCAAACTTCATTTCCTTTTTTGTCACGGGATGAGTGAATGAAAACATTACACAAGCAAGGCAAATGTTTTTTTCCATATTGCCCGCTTCGCAACCGTATTTTTTATCTCCGACCAGGGGATATCCGGCATTTGAAAACTGAACTCTTATCTGGTGATGTCTTCCGGTATCAAGGAAAACCCTAACCAGCGCACTCGTTTCATCAGCCTCGAGAACCTTGTATGTCAGCCTTGCGGCCTTAGCACCCTTGGTGCCTTCCTTTACAACCTTTGAAGTGTTGGTTTTTCCGTCTTTCAAAAGGAAATCCTTTAGTTCACCGGTGTCTCCCGGTTTTAATTGCGATTTGCCTTCTTTCCAGGTCACTTTTGCCAAATACTCTTTTCCCGCAGTCTTTTCTCTGATTTGGGCAGACAGACTGTCTGTGGTCTTTTTATCTTTTCCCAAAACAAGAACTCCGCTAACAGGCTGGTCCAGTCGGTTTACAAGCCCGATATATGGATCCTCGCCCTTTGAGGCGCGATAGTTTTTCATCTCGCTGACCAGATCTTTCGTCATTAGCGATGCTGTCTGGACAGGAAGTCCGGCAGGCTTTTTAATTACATAAATGTATTTATCTTCGTATAGAATTTCCGGCATTTAAATCTTAAATCTGTAGCCAACACCCCAAATAGTCTCTATGTACTGTGGTTTTGCAGTGTTAAGCTCCACCTTTTCTCTGATTTTTTTGATGTGAACAGTTACTGTTGCGATGTCACCTATGGACTCCATATCCCAGATTTCTCTGAAAAGTTCATCCTTGCTGTATACACGGTTAGGATTTGAAGCAAGGAAAGTCAAAAGATCGAACTCCTTTGTTGTGAACTGCTTTTCCTCTCCGTTAACCCAGACACGTCTGGCGGTTTTATCTATCTTTAATCCTCTGATTTCGATAATATCATTTTCCGGAACATTTGTGGAAATGAGTCTGTCATATCTTGCAAGATGTGCCTTTACCCTTGCCACAAGTTCACTTGGCGAAAACGGTTTTGTAATATAATCGTCCGCGCCGAGTCCAAGTCCTCTTATCTTGTCGATATCATCTTTTTTGGCTGATACCATAAGGATAGGTGTGTTTTTCTCTGCTCTTATCTTTTTGCAGATTTCGAATCCGTCTGTTCCCGGAAGCATAAGGTCCAAAATGAACAAATCAAAATCCTCTGAAAGTGCTCTTTCCATTCCCTTTGTTCCGTCATTCTCTACATGTACTTCAAAATCGCTGAGCTCGAGATAGTCCTTCTCAAGATCTGCAATAGCAACCTCATCCTCAATTATCAGTATCTTTGCTCTCATCACTAACCTCCTGATATTTTCTCAAAACAAAATACATAATCGTTCCGACATCCTCTTTACTTGTCAGCCATATTTTTCCACCGTGATCCTCTATTATCTTCTTAACTATGGAAAGTCCTATGCCACTTCCACCGGTAGCTGAATTTCTGGATGCGTCCGCTCTGTAAAAACGTTCAAAAACATATGGCAAATCTTTCTGGGCTATTCCTTTTCCGTTGTCCTCTATCTCCACCTGAATGAAATCTCCGACGTCCTTCACTCTCAAGTTTATCACGCCTGCCCTGTTTGACATATATTTTACTGAATTGCCGACAATATTGTTTATCACTCGCTTAAGCTGTTCCGGATCCGCTATAATAAGCACATCGTTTCCAACATAATTGAGATAACTGAAACCAATATTCTTGTTTTCCAAATCAATTCCAAGTTCTTCCGCACAATCATTGAAATAATCAGCAACCGGAAGTTTGGTGTAATTGTATGGAATCTTGTTGGTGTCAATCTTGGAATACAATGTGAGTTCGTTCAAAAGCGTATCTATTTCATTAGCCTTGTTGTTTATCGTCCTCAAGTATTTTTCGCGCTTTTCAGGTGTGTCCGCCACACCGTCCAAAAGGCCCTCGGAATACCCCTTAACCGCGGTTATCGGGGTCTTTAAATCATGGGCTATGTTGCTTATCAAAGCTCTGTTTTCCATCTCATTGTTGAGCTTTTCCTCGGATGACTCCTTCAGCCTTTTTCTCATTTCCTCGAAACTCTCGCAAAGTCTTCCAATCTCATCATCGCTCCTTGCCTCTAGTGTAAAGTCCAGATTTCCCTCAGCGATGTTATTGGTGGCCTCCTCCAGTTTTTTCAGAGGAATAATCATTCCGCTGTAAATCCAGGCGATAAGCATGGCCGCTGTACAAACCAGTATGATGACAATGGATATCATGATTTCAAGCAGAAGTTCTTTTGCTTCAGGGAAGAAATCAAAGCCCTCTATAACTATGAAAAGGCATCCGTCTTTTCCGTCCGATGTGGTAAAGCCCACATGCTTTATCAGAACCTGTCCCTCATCAAAATCAAAGTAAGTTCCTACGGCAGCATGTTTTTCATCGTTTTCTACATCCGGCAGATTCAAATCATCCGGATTTTCTTTATCTCCACCGTTATATGTGACTTCTCCGTCCACCTTCACGATGAGATAGCAGTTTTTCATGCTGAGATCTCTGTTTTTCGTTTCCAGATATTCATCGTCCGTGAGCTTGTCAGGATCGTTTTCAGCTACCTCCGCAAGTTCTTCGTACTGCATCGACGCGTATTTGTTCATGAGCTGCAGGGAGTTTACCATGTAGTTCATGTCTATTTCTTCTATGCCGTATGCACTCTCGATGGTGGCTATCTGGGTTTTGAAGAAGCCTGCTATAAACAGGGTTGCGAGCAAGATAGGCACAAAAAGGATGATACAGAATGATATTATTAATCTTGTTTTTAGTTTCATCTGTTTTCTCACGCTTATCATCTCCGATTCGGCAATCGCGAATTATTCTATAATTAATTTATGTCTTTTTTATGTTTTCCTGCGTACAACTTTGATTATATCATTATTCAAAGCCAATCCTATTTAATTTCTATGAGATTTTCTAAACAATTTATTAAAATATCCCATATTTGGCATTACTACTGCCGCAATCAAAAAGTATCTGTTTTCTCTAAAAAAGAGTGCACCTATGTTATCCAAAAGACCTTCTGAGGGTGTCGGTACTTAACGAGCACTTTGTGCGAGTTTAGTACCGCTACTCCCGAAGCAGAGCGAGAGCGTGTCTTTTGATAACATAGGTGCACTCTATATTTATTAAAGAAATAGATTAAAGATACTTTTTGAGTACTTCCGCTTTATCTGTCTTCTCCCATGGGAACTCAACATCTGTACGTCCAAAATGTCCGTAAGCTGCTGTATCTCTGTAGATTGGACGACGAAGGTCGAGCATCTTGATGATTCCAGCCGGACGAAGATCGAAGTTCTCACGTACAATCTGAACAAGCTTCTCATTTGAAACCTTTCCTGTTCCGAATGTGTCCACCATGATAGATGTAGGCTCTGCAACACCGATTGCATATGAAAGCTGAATCTCACATCTGTCTGCAAGTCCTGCTGCTACGATGTTCTTTGCAACGTATCTTGCTGCGTAAGCTGCTGAACGGTCAACCTTTGTACAGTCTTTTCCAGAGAAAGCTCCGCCGCCGTGACGAGCATATCCGCCGTATGTGTCAACGATGATCTTTCTTCCTGTGAGACCTGCATCGCCGTGAGGTCCACCGATTACGAAACGTCCTGTTGGGTTGATGAAAATCTTTGTATTGTCATCAAGAAGCTCCTTTGGAAGGATTGGATCAAATACATACTTTTTGATATCCTCATGAATCTGCTCCTGAGTAACGTCTGCATCATGCTGTGTAGAAAGAACAACTGCCTCAAGTCTCTTTGGCTTTCCGTTCTCATCGTACTCAACTGATACCTGTGTCTTTCCGTCAGGTCTTAAGTATTTTAATGTTCCGTCTTTTCTTACCTTTGTAAGCTGAAGTGCAAGCTTGTGAGCAAGTGAGATAGGATATGGCATAAGCTCAGGTGTCTCGTTTGTAGCGTATCCGAACATCATTCCCTGATCTCCGGCACCTGTGTCGAGCTCATCTTTAAGGCTTCCTTCTTTTGCTTCAAGTGCCTTATCAACACCCATAGCGATGTCGGCAGACTGCTTGTCGAGAGCTACCATAACTGCACATGAGTTTCCGTCGAGTCCCTTGTCTCCTGAATCGTATCCGATATCAAGAACTGTCTTTCTTACAATTGCAGGGATATCGAGATTTGCCTTTGTTGTAATCTCACCTGTTACAAGAACAAATCCTGTACAGCTTGCTGTCTCACAAGCAACACGACTCATTGGGTCCTGCTCCATACATGCATCAAGTATCGCGTCAGAAACTGCATCGCAGAGTTTGTCCGGATGTCCTTCTGTTACTGACTCTGAAGTAAATAATAACTTTTCCATTTTGTCTCCTTTTACATTTAAAAAGCCCGCTTGATAAGCGGGCAGTTTTTGGCTTCTGTCCTCTTATTGTTCGATTATTCGCTCAGGTTGGCACCTTCCTAAAAGGGGTTGCCGTGACTTCACAGATCCTATGTATCTCCGCCACTCTGAATAAGAGAATTTAATTATTTAGTTAACGTAAGGTTACATTACACCCTTACGTTTAGGTTGTCAACAGTTCAGGAATTATGAAACACTGAGTTTAAACTTGGTGATTTCCTTGTCACTTGAAACCTTTTCTATTTTTGCACCGAGTCCAACGAGCTTCTCAGGGAAGTTCTCGTAACCTCTCTCGATATAGTAAATCTCATCAACTTCTGTGATACCCTCGGCTGTGAGTCCTGCTATAACGAGTGCTGCTCCCGCTCTTAAGTCAGGAGAGCTTACATGTGCTCCGGTATATTTCTCAACTCCGCTGATAATAGCGATGTTGCTTTCAACCTTTATTGATGCTCCCATCTTTGTAAGCTCATCAACATACTTGAATCTGTTTTCAAATATGTTTTCGGTTACAATACTTGTTCCCTCTGAAAGAGCCAAAACAACAGTCATCTGTGGCTGCATATCTGTTGGGAATCCCGGATATGGGAGTGTGCTTATCTGAGTATGCTTAAGTCTCTTGCTGGCAACGACTCTGACAGAATCGTCCATCTCGTGAACTTCGCATCCGATTTCCAAAAGCTTTGCAGTGATGGCTTCAAGATGCTTAGGAATAACATTCTTTAAAGTAACATCTCCGCGTGTTGCCGCAGCTGCGAGCATAAATGTTCCTGCCTCAATCTGATCAGGAATTATAGAATACTCTGTTCCGTGGAGCTTTTCCACACCTTCTATTCTGATAACATCGGTTCCTGCACCTCTGACGTTTGCACCCATGCTGTTGAGACAGTTGGCCACATCAACTACGTGAGGCTCTTTTGCCGCGTTTTCAATAACAGTTTTTCCCGAAGCCATGGCTGCTGCCATCATTACATTGATTGTTGCTCCGACAGAAACCTTATCCAGATATATGTGAGCTCCGCAAAGCTTTTTAGCTTCTACATTTATGTGTCCGTGAGAGATCTCAACCTCGGCGCCAAGTGCCTCAAAACCTTTTATATGAAGGTCTATAGGTCTGCTACCGATATTGCATCCTCCCGGAAGCGGTACATTTGCCTTTTTATATTTTCCGAGCATTGCTCCTATAAAATAATAGGATGCTCTGATTTTCTTTATATAATCGTTATCTACACAAGTATCGGTGATTCCGCTGCCGTTA
>JAILLZ010000184.1 GCA_024692885.1 Lachnospiraceae bacterium
GTTCAGAAGACTTTGATTTTGAAACAACTGAATGGACAGAACAAATTGTTCAATAATGTAACAAACTAAAATGCACTCAATTTATGTTGAGTGTATTTTGTTATCGGATATAATCCGGAATAAACAACATTAAACAAACGGAAAGACGCTCAGTGATGGGCGTCTTCTTTATGCAGGTTTTATAGATGATAGTAATATATGAGATTAAAAAATGTTTCTTGTAATTCAGCAAGATAAAAGGTATTATTCATTTCAGATAATAAGTATGAAAGGATATATAAGTATGGCAATCGGTGAAGAATATTACAGTGTTGTGGATGTGTTTGGCGAAAACGTTTTTAACGATACCGTCATGCAACAGAGACTGCCTAAAAAGGTATATCAGAAACTGAAGATGACCATCGAGCAGGGAAACGAGCTTGATCTTGAGACTGCAGATGTTATAGCACATGAGATGAAAGAGTGGGCCATCGAAAAGGGTGCTACTCATTTTACTCATTGGTTCCAGCCTCTTACAGGAATAACAGCTGAGAAACACGATTCGTTTATCACAGCTCCTATGGATAACGGAAAGGTGCTCATGAGCTTTTCCGGAAAAGAGCTCATAAAGGGAGAACCGGATGCTTCTTCATTCCCATCGGGAGGACTCAGAGCGACGTTTGAGGCGAGAGGATATACTGCATGGGATTGCACATCACCGGCTTTCGTAAGACAGGATGAGGCAGGAGCCACCCTTTGCATACCTACAGCTTTCTGTTCATATACAGGAGAGGCCCTCGATATGAAGACACCGCTTCTTCGTTCAATGGAGGCCTTAAACACACAGTCACTCAGACTTTTAAAGCTTCTCGGAAACACAACTTCAAAGAAGGTTACACCTTCAGTCGGAGCCGAGCAGGAATACTTCATAATAGACAGAGAAAAATATCTCTTAAGAAAAGACCTTATATTCACAGGTCGTACGCTTTTTGGTGCTATGCCTCCAAAGGGACAGGAGATGGACGATCACTATTTCGGAACCATCCGTCAGCGTATTGCAGCTTATATGCGCGATGTAAATAAGGAACTCTGGAAGCTTGGAGTTTCTTCTAAGACAGAGCACAATGAGGTTGCACCTGCACAGCACGAACTTGCTCCTATCTATGCGGTAGCAAATGTAGCTGTGGACCACAACCAGCTTGTAATGGAGACTTTAAAGAAAGTTGCCGGAAGACATGGTCTTCACTGCCTTCTTCATGAGAAACCTTTTGCAGGAGTAAACGGTTCAGGTAAGCACAACAACTGGTCGCTCACCACAGATGATGGAATCAATCTTTTGGAGCCGGGCAGCACCCCTCACCAGAACATACAGTTCTTACTTATACTTGTTTGCATACTTAAAGCAGTAGACAGACACGCAGACCTTCTTCGTGAGTCTGCAGCCGATATAGGAAACGATCACAGACTCGGTGCGAACGAGGCACCACCTGCCATCCTTTCAGTATTCCTCGGAGAGCAGCTTGAGGACGTTATAGAGCAGCTCATAAGCTCAGGCTCTGCAACACATTCCATTGAAGGAAAGAAGCTTGAGACAGGAGTTTCAACACTTCCTGATTTCATGAAGGATGCTACGGACAGAAACCGTACATCACCATTCGCTTTCACAGGAAACAAGTTTGAGTTCAGAATGGTAGGCTCACAGGATTCCATCGGTGAGGCAAATATCGTATTAAATACTATCGTTGCAGAAGCTTTTGCAGAGGCTTGCGATGAGATTGAAAAAGCAGATGATGTAAATGTTGCTGTACATGATTTAATAAAGAAATATGCCACAGAGCATCAGAGAATTATCTTCAACGGAAACGGTTACTCTGATGAGTGGGTTAAGGAAGCAGAGAGAAGAGGACTTCCAAACATCACTTCCATGGTAGATGCAATACCTGCATTGAATACTGAAAAGTCTATTAAGCTTTTTGAGAAATTCGGAGTATTTACAAAGGCAGAGCTTGATTCGAGAGTGGAGATAGCATACGAGCTCTATGCAAAAGAGATAAATATCGAAGCGAAGGCCATGATAGATATCGCAGGAAAGCAGATTATACCTGCAGTCATCAAGTACACAACAGAGCTTGCCGAGTCTATAAATGCGGTAAAGGCAGCCTGCGATGCAGATGTTTCCGTACAGACAGAACTCTTGCTTGAGACATCAGACCTTCTTGCAGACACTCAGAACTCACTTACAAAGCTTAAAGATGTCACAGCGAAGGGAAGAAGCATAGCGGACGGAAGAGAAAGAGCCGTTTACTACAGAGATGTGGTTATGGTAACCATGAAGGAACTCAGAAAGTCTGTTGATACTTTGGAGATGATAGTCGACAAGGATCTTTGGCCGATGCCATCATACGGAGATCTTATGTTTGAGGTATCACCGCTCTAATTGATGCGACTTTAATTGATTTGAATAGAAATAACTGTTATCTTATTATTAGCCCTAAAATGCAAATGCATTTTGGGGCTGATATTAGTTTTTGGGAGTTTGAACAAAATGAGAAGACCGGAAGATATATTGATGCTGCTCGGGCATAGCGATTCTGAGGTAACCACTCAAAATGATTACCTCGCAGCGACATGCATCATAAGAAGAATAGTAAAAGACGAAAGTCTTTCTATAGAGGAGGTAGCTGAGGAGACAAACATTTCCAGTGCATCGGTCAGTCGTTTTATAAGAAAAATGGGATTCGACAACTGGCAGGGGTTTAGGGAAAGCTGTAGCGGATGTGCGAAGGAAATGCAGTACAGGAGACTTATGAATATAGAGAATCCTGCATGGAGTGTCGATGAACTTGTGGAAAACATGTTTAACAGGATTATAGACAATCTGAATTCCACAAAAGAAACTTTTGACAAGGAGCTGATAGAGAAATTTCTTTCTTTGATGGAAACTGCAGATCAGGTGATTTTCCTGGGAGATGAACATTCGCTTTCATGTTTTTTTACATTACAGCTGGATTTGATTTTCAGGGGAATACCGGCTTATCTGTTTAAAAACCAAGATGTACAGGACATGGAGATAGACAGGTGTAATGAGAATACACTGGTGGTATTCTTTAACGTGGAAAACAATTTTTTGTACTCGCAAAGAAGAGAACAGCTGGCTAACGCAAAAAAGAGGGGAGCGAAAGTTTTTGTCTTTTCTCAACAACCGATAGATGACGTAATTGAATGTGATTATGTATACAGATATGGTTTGCCGGGAAGTGTGAACAATGGCTATTATTCTTTGTTTTTCCTTTCTCAGATCATTTCGGAAATGCTTATAAAACGCGGAGTTTAAAGGCGTTACGGAGACACTTTCATTTTTTGAAAATGGCTTTCACAAATGGCAATGGTACATAAAACAACAGGGAAATATAATAAATTTGTGGATGGAAATATCTGTTCGCAAATTTTTTTTTGGAGGTTTTTATATGAAAAAGAAAAGTATGATGGCTTTACTTCTCACCATGATGGTGGGCAGCATGGCACTTTCTGCATGCGGTACAAGCCAGAGCGCGACATCTGAGAAAAAGGATGATGCCGCAAAGGAGACAGAGGCAGTGACAGAGGCAGAGACTGAAGCAGCTGAGACAGAGGTTGCAGAGACCGAAGCGGCAGAAAAGCCGGAGAGCTTCGAACTTGGTGCAACAGTATTTGAGTCAGAAGACTCACCTTCAGGATATATGGTTCATTTTGCATATCAGCCTGAAGAAGAGGTGGAGAAAGTCAGTGTAACAGGGCCTTTCATCTACATTAATCCTGATCAGGACATTTCAGAGGAATCAAACCAGTATACTCCTTATGATTATCAGAACGGATATTATCCATCAAACTGTGCACCTGGTACATTTACATGGGGCTATACAGAGGAGATGACAAAGAACGAAAGCGGAGTATATGAGGCTGAGTTCCCTATCACAAGCGGTTCTTTTGCATACAGCTATGTGGTTGTGGGAAGTGACGGAGAGGAAACAACAATCGATGATCCTGCAAATCCATCACCGGCAAAGGACAATCCTAACAGCGATATCGCAACAGGAGATATTAAACACAGTATTGTATACGGAAAGTTTGATGAGGAGAAACAGAGCAACTCTCCTAACCTTGATTTTGTTCTTCCAAATGAGGACAACTACGGAACATTTTCATATGTTGAGTACAAGGGACACAGAGCAGACGCAGAGGATATCGGAATCTATCTTCCTGCAGGATATGATGCAGACAGAGAAGAAGGCTATAAGGTTGTTTATCTTTCACACGGCGGCGGTGGAAACGAGACAGACTGGTTCGCTATGGGACATGCAGACAATATAGTTGCAAATCTTGGCCTTGATTACATTGTTGTATCTATGGACAACAACAGCTACGAGTGGGATTTCGAAGCTATAGAGGACAACGTATTAAATTACATCATTCCATACATGGAGGAGAACTACAATGTTTCCACAGAGGCTAAGGATCGCGCATTTGCAGGTCTTTCAATGGGATGTATGACTACTTTCCATATGTACTATGATCATCCGACAGAGTTTGGATACTTCGGCGGATTCTCAGGACCGGATCTCTCAGCTGTAAAAGAGACAGAAGGTATCGAAAATGCAGTTCTTTTCTTCACTGTAGGAACCTGTGATATGGCTTCAAGCAGAGTTATGGAGAACGGCGAAGGACAGCACATCAAGTACGAGGATTATGTAGAGTACTTAAAGACAGCAACAAAGGAAAACGTAATCGACGGTGGATATGTACCGGGATCACATGACTGGTTCACATGGTCACAGTCACTTGCAACATTCCTTACAGATGTGGCTTTCAAATAAAATCAAGGCGTAAAAACTATTAAGTAAACAGGTCGCTTTTATCACTGACAACGATGATAAAAGCGACCTTTTTTGATGTAGCTTATCTGGGTATTTACACTTGTCATAGAACCGTGATATTTTTTTATTTGGTTTTAAACATCTGAAAAATATAAAGCGGAGATACTATGAAAATATACATGGCGCCCATGGAGGGCCCGACCGGCTTTGTGTTCCGGCGTACTTACAATAAATACTTTGGTGGAATAGACCGCTATTTCACTCCATTTGTGACGGGGTTAAACCTTGGCGCAAAGGAGAAAAAAGATATCTGTCCGGAGAATAATCCGGGGATGGATGTTGCCACACAGATCCTCACGAGACAAGTGGATGAGTTTCTGTCCGTGGCAAATTATATTCATAAAGAATACGGATACGAAAGAATAAACATAAACCTTGGCTGCCCTTCGGGGACAGTGGTTGCAAGAAAAAGGGGATCGGGATTTCTCTTAGTACCGGAAGAATTGGATAATTTTCTGTATGAGATATTTGAAAAATCTCCAATAAAGATTTCGATAAAGACTCGCATCGGAGTTGAGAGCGAAGATGAGTGGGAAAGACTTCTTGAGATATATGAGAAATATCCGCTCGATGAATTGATTATACATCCGAGACTCAGGACGGATTTCTACAAAAATGACATACATCATGAATGCTTCAAAAAAGCATATGAGAGCAGCAAACACAGCCTTTGCTACAACGGAGACATAAATACAGTAGAGGATTTTATTGAGATAAAAAAGAGATACCCGAATATAAATGCCATAATGATTGGACGCGGGTTGTTGAGAAATCCGTTCCTGGTGGAAGAAATACGCCAAGTTATGGAAAATGATATTCTTCACGGCAAAGAAAATGTAATTAAGAAATCTGGTAAAAACAGAGAATCCTGTGATGTTAAAACAGAGGTTCATCTTACAGGAAACGAAAGGTTGCGAGCCTTCCTCAAAGAATTGGAAAACGGCTACTTGGATTCCATGCCGGACGGAGAAAAGAATACCCTTGCAAAGATGAAGGAACTGTGGGTCTATCTCGGAGAGGTTAGACCAGAACACAAAAAGGCGCTTAAAGAGGTTAAGAAAGCGAAAGATCTAGATGAGTATCATGCAGCCATATCATCGATTTTGATATAAAAGCCTTCTTTAAAAAGAGGTGAAATTCTGCTATTCTAAATAGGTACATCTAAGACAGAGGGTTTAAAAAATGACAAAAGAACAGTTTATCGGGGAATTGAAGACGGCGCTTGCCCACAAGCTTCCTGCAAGCGAGATAACGGAGCAGATTGAGTATTATGAAAATCATTTCATGGAAGAAACAAAAAAGGGCTTAAGCGAAGAAGAAGTTGCGGAGAAACTGGGTGAGCCGCAGGCTGTGGCAAAAACCCTTGTGACGGCATATGCCTTAAAGGAAACCGGAAATCGTGATGATGACACCTACTATTTCGGTGAGGAAAAAGGATTTCACGGGACATACAGAAAAGAAGGCGGCTGGGATTTGAGACTTGGCTCATTTAAGCTGAATTCGTGGTACGGAAACACCATTCTTTGCTTTGTGGTTATCATACTTATAATGCTTTACGAAGCTCTCTTCAAATAATTGCTATGGCATATAAATATGGGAATAACAACGACAATCTGTAAATTGCCGTTTCGAAGAATCAAACACTGCGAAATAATAAGGATATAAAATGCAAAAATTTGAATTAATAGCGCCGTGCCACTTTGGTATGGAAGCCATGACAAAAAGAGAAATATTTGACCTCGGATATGACGTGACGGAGGTTTCTGACGGAAAGGTCACCTTCGAGGGAGATGCTGAGGCTATTGTCAGGGCAAATATATTTATGAGAACAACAGAGAGAATTCTTCTTAAGGTGGGCAAATTCCATGCCGAGACTTTCGAGGAACTCTTTGAGGAAATAAAAAAACTTCCTTGGGAGATGTATCTTCCGAAGGATGCAAAATTTTGGGTGGCAAAAGCTTCGTCGATAAAGAGCAAGCTTTTCAGCCCGTCAGATATTCAGTCCATTGCGAAAAAAGCAATGGTTGAAAAGATGAAGGAGTACTATGACGTGGATTGGTTTCCGGAGGACGGAGCAGAATACCCTGTCAGAATATTCCTGTTAAAGGACGAAGTTACAGTGGCTTTGGATACATCGGGAGATTCCCTTCACAAGAGAGGATACAGACTCATGACCAGCAAGGCTCCGATTACTGAGACACTGGCTGCAGCCATCATTATGATCACACCATGGAGAGAGGACAGAATCCTTGTGGATCCTTTCTGCGGTTCGGGAACATTTCCTATTGAGGCTGCCATGATAGCGGCGAATATCGCACCGGGAATGAACCGACATTTCACAGCTGAAAAATGGACCAATCTTATAGAAAAAGAGCTTTGGGAAGAGATTGTCGATGAGGCGAAGAGCATGGTGAATATGGATGTCAAAACAGATATCCAGGGATATGATATCGATGCTGAGGTTCTTAAAGCCGCAAGAGAAAATGCCAAGAGAGCCGGAGTGGAGAACATGATTCATTTCCAGCAAAGACCTGTGGCTGAACTGAGACACCCAAAGAAATACGGATTTATAATAACAAACCCGCCTTACGGGGAGAGAATAGCGGAAAAGGAAGAACTCCCGAAACTCTACACGGAGATTGGAGATTCTTTTAAAGGTTTGGATGCATGGTCCATGTACATGATTACGGGCTACGAGGATGCACCAAAATATATAGGAAGAAAGCCGGACAAGAACAGAAAGATATACAACGGAATGTTGAAAACCTATCTTTATCAGTTCCTTGGACCGAAGCCACCTAAGCGGGAGAAGTAGTATATGTATCACATCAGAAGATATATTGTGATGGGGCTTATCATCATAGCCCTTTGCCATATAAAATTTAATATTGCCACCACAAGTTATCTTGATGTGCATTCATTCAGAGGAGGAGATCTTAAAGAGGAGACCTTCAATCCTCTTATTGCCGCGTTTGCAAACGAGGGACTTTTGACCATAAGCATAGACGGTAATAATTATGACAACAATCTAAATGATATCTATATGGATGAAAACCTCAATATCATGGTGCCGGTTGATATTCTGACCGACAGCCTGAATTGCAGTGTTCATCTTTATCCAAACAATACGCTTCTTGTTGAAAAAAGGGATGACGAGGTTGAACTCAGCCTTGGAAAAAACACCCTGGAAGTAAACGGTGTGACAAAAGCGGCTGAGCAGGCCATGGTCTCCGTGAACGGAAAAATGTTTGTTTCCCTGGAGGATGTCACCAGCAATCTTGAATACAATTATACGTGGGATGTGGAGACAAACGGAGCCACAGCCTACGATTCTTCAGGTCAGAGTTCCATTTTGCCTTCGAGATACGATCTTCGTGAAAAGGAGAGAACATCCGTTATAAAAAATCAGGGCACGACAGGAACCTGTTGGGCTTTTGCATCGCTGTCGGCTATGGAATCCGATTTGCTTCCGGGTGAGTCTTACGTTTATTCACCGGATCATATGAGCAAAAAAAACAGCTTTACCTCAGTGTCAAACAACAGCGGAGAGTACAGCATGGCAATGGCATATCTTTTGGCATGGCAGGGACCGGTGTATGAGTCTGAGGATCCGTTTGGAGATGGTGTGAGTCCGGAAGGGCTGACGCCTGAAAAGCATGTTCAGGAAATCCAGCTCATAAAAGGAAAAGATTATGAGAGCATAAAGGAAGCTGTGTTCAAATACGGCGGAGTGGAGACTTCGCTTTACAGCACCATAACCAATTACGATACCGGAAAGTACTACAACACGGAAACTTACGGTTACTGCTACATTGGTACGCAAAAACCGAACCATGAGGTTGTCATAGTCGGTTGGGATGACAACTACTCCAAGGAAAATTTCACCACAGAGGTTGAAGGTGACGGAGCATTTATCTGTCAGAACAGTTGGGGTGAAGATTTCGGTGAGGGCGGTTATTTCTACGTGTCTTACTACGATACAAACATCGGAAGCCATAACGTTATTTACACCGGAATCGAAGACACCGACAACTTCTACAGAATCTATCAGAGCGATCTTTGCGGCTGGGTAGGAGCGGTTGGATACAATAGCGAAGACATATATGCTGCAAACGTTTATACAGCACTTGAAAACGAAAATATCGAGGCTTGCGGATTCTATGCCACAGGTCAGAATACGGAATATGAGGTATATTTCGTAAATGATTTCAATGACGTGTCAGATCTGGTTTCCGACAACAAAGTGGCCTCAGGAACACTGAAAAACGAAGGATATTACACAATCAGATTCGACGAGGCAAAAGCTGTGGCTCAAAACGAAAAATATGCGGTCATCGTTTACATTAAAACGCCGGGAGCCACAAATCCAATGGCTGTGGAATATGCCGGAGATGAGACAACTGCGGACGTAATAATAAATGACGGTGAAGGATATATCACAAACGGTTCGACATATTGGGACCGCGTGGAAGACAGCCACAATTGCAACCTTTGCATAAAAGCATACAGCAGCAAGGGGGATAAGTAATGCAGCCGGATTTACGAGAATATTTGCTTAAGAAGGCGGCAATTGCACTTCTGATAATAATGGTTATAACAATCCCGGTGGCATATTTGATTCCTGTTGCGGAAAACGCTTATTATGCAAAGAAAGAAGCAATTTTGACGCAGCAGAATCGTGAGCGGGAAAAGCTTCTGTCCATGAGCGGAACAGAGCTTATAGAAAATGCCAATGAGACAACCGAAGGCTACACGCTAAAAGAGCAGACGATAGAGTTTAAGCTCCCTTTGGGGTGCAAGGGAGAGAATGTAAAAGTTGAGGAAGACCAGAAAAGCAGACAATGCGTCGTAAGTCTTCCGTATGCAGATGAGAACTATTTTCTGGACAGAACAGTCACGGGAGACACCTCTGTTTTAAAGGATGCATCTTACGAATATGTCGACCGTGTGGGTTATCTTACCCTGAGTCTCGACAGAGTATATGAGTATTTCACAGAGTATTCCTCAGATACGTTTACCATAAGCTTTAAGACACCGAAGCAGCTTTATGACAAAATAGTTTTGGTGGATGCGGGCTCGGGTGGAAACGACACCGGAGTAAACAAATATAATATAGATGAAAAAAACATCAACCTGGACATTTGTTTGAAGCTTAAGGAACTCCTGCAGGATGTAAATGGAGTGGGATTCTATTACACGAGACTGGATGACGAGACCATAACCGATGAAGAAAGGTATGAGTTCGCAAAAGATATAGAGGCAGACCTTGTCGTATCCATACAGATGAACCACACACCGAGTGGAATGATGTCCACCATAAACGGAACACAGGTTGCGTACAAAGAGGACAGTGAGGAGTCTAAGGCTCTGGCCGAAGAAATAAAAGATTCGATTGTCGCAGATCTTTTCACTTCCGATAAAGGAGTGAAGCCTTTTGCGGATGATGATATTTGGAAAGATTATTCGGGGATGGCCATAATAGTTAAGCCCGGATTTATGACCAATACAGGAGATTTGGAGTTGTTGTCGACTGATGGAGCAAGGCATGCCGTGGCTGCGGACATTTATAAGGCCGTTGCAGCATTGTATGAATAAGCGGGTTACATAATATGCTATCGCAGCATTGTATGAATAAGCAGGCTTCATAAAATGTCTTGTAATAAGAAAACAGCATATGAAAATATATAAATAGAAAAGACAGGAAAAGAATTACATGAAAAAACTGATATTTGCCACTGGAAACGAAGGAAAAATGGATGAAATAAGAGAAATCTATGCCGATGTCAAAGCGGAGATTCTCTCTATGAAGCAGGCCGGTGTTTCCGTGGATGTGGAAGAAAACGGAACCACATTTGAGGAAAACGCTCTGATAAAAGCGAGAGCCATTGCAGAAAAAATCCGTGAGGAGAAGCTTTTTTCTGATGAGGAAGTGATTGTTATGGCAGATGATTCCGGACTCGAAGTGGACTATCTGAACAAGGAGCCGGGTATATATTCAGCGAGATATCTTGGGGAAGATACTTCCTATGACGTAAAGAACAAGGCTATCCTTGAAAGACTTGAGGGAGTACCTAAAGAAGAGAGAACCGCAAGGTTCGTATGTGCAATAGCAACAGTGTGGAAATCCGGAAAAGAGGAAGTTGTAAGAGGGACAATCGAGGGATATATCGGATACGAACCACAGGGTGAAAACGGATTCGGCTACGATCCTATTTTTTACGTGGATGAATTCGGATGCTCTACCGCATCACTCAGCAGAGAAATGAAAAACAGTGTGAGCCACAGAGGAAATGCGCTGAGACTCATGCTGCCTAAGATTAAATAAACGGAGAGTTATAATATGAGAATACTGGCTATAAGTGATACACATGGATCACAGACAAAGCTTTTGGAACTCGTGGAAGCGGAGGGAAAATTCGACCTTGCTCTGCACATGGGAGATGCGGAAGGATATGAGGACAGGATAGAAGAGATTCTTGGATGTCCTTTGAAAGTCGTTCGCGGAAACTGTGATACATTCAGTGACCTGCCTTACGACAGAGTGGTGGAAATAGGAAAAACCAGATTTTTCATGACACACGGTCATTTGCATGATGTGAATTTTGGACCTGCGGAATTGAAAAGAGCAGCGCGTGAAAAGAAGTGCCAGGTGGCACTTTATGGTCACACACATGTACCACATATCGATTACGGCGATGTGATTGTCATGAATCCGGGAAGTCTGTCAAGACCGAGACAGGATGGAAGAAAGCCATCTTATATAGTTATGGAAATGAATGAGGAAGGCGATATAAATTATACGCTGAAGTTTTTATCTTGACCGGAAATGGCTTAAAATAGGGCTAAAACAGGCACTTGAAAAATTTTTTAAAAAAGTTGTTGACATTTATCAATCTATGAGATAGACTACATATTGCGTCACGGGTCAGGGACATGATTCGTAAGGCAATAACGGGGTGTGGCTCAGTTTGGCTAGAGCACCTGGTTT
>JAILLZ010000238.1 GCA_024692885.1 Lachnospiraceae bacterium
CATATGACATATATATTTAATCATTAATTATGCTTAAATGTCAAGGTCAATATATAAATATCACTTATTGTAAAATAACGAATTTATATATTAATTACTTATGACTGTTTACGCGAATTGCGCATTTATCGTATATGATAATCTGTATTAATAAATCCGATTTTTAGTTTTTAAATGAATGTACCGGTGCAGGTATTCTTCCCGCTCTGTTGACAAACGCACTGCAATCGAAATTGTTTACAGGCATTACAGGTGCATATCCCAAAAGTCCTCCGAATTCCACGGTGTCTCCCACTTTCTTTCCGACTACAGGAATAATTCTGACTGCGGTTGTCTTCTGGTTTATCATTCCGATAGCCATCTCGTCGGCTATTATTCCTGAGATGGTAGTGTTTTTTGTATCTCCCGGAATTGCAATCATATCAAGTCCTACCGAGCAAACGCAGGTCATAGCCTCAAGCTTTTCAAGAGTGAGTGCTCCGGCTTCAACCGCATTTATCATTCCCTGGTCTTCACTGACAGGGATAAATGCTCCGCTGAGTCCACCAACATACGAAGATGCCATGATTCCGCCCTTCTTAACCTGATCGTTCAAAAGAGCAAGTGCGGCGGTGGTTCCAGGGGCTCCGGCATACTCTACACCAATCTCATGTAAAATATCTGCCACGGAATCTCCGATTGCAGGAGTCGGGGCAAGTGAAAGGTCAATGATTCCAAAAGGAACATCAAGTCTCTTTGATGCTTCTCTCGCAACAAGCTGACCAACTCTTGTAACTTTAAACGCTGTTTTCTTTATAGTCTCGCAAAGAACTTCAAAGCTTTCTCCACGTACGGCTTCAAGCGCGGTCTTAACAACTCCCGGTCCGCTGACTCCGACATTTATGATGGCATCGGCTTCCGTCACGCCATGGAAAGCGCCTGCCATGAAAGGATTGTCATCAGGTGCGTTACAAAAAACAACAAGCTTTGCGCATCCCAAAGAATCCTGCTCTTTTGTGAGCTCGGCAGTCTCCTTTATGACATCTCCAAGAAGTCTTACAGCATCCATGTTTATACCGGTCTTTGTGGAACCGACATTTACGGATGAACATACGATGTCCGTGCTGCTCAAAGCCTTTGGAATAGACTCTATAAGAAGTCGATCTGCCTTTGTCATGCCCTTTGAAACAAGAGCTGAATATCCGCCAAGAAAGTTTACTCCCACTTCCTTTGCAGCCTTATCGAGAGTTTTTGCGATGCTGACAAAATCGTCTGTAGTCTTTGCGCATACTCCTCCGATAAGGGCTATAGGGGTAACGGATATTCTTTTATTTACAACGGGAATACCGTACTCATTTTCTATATCTTCACCGGTCTTAACCAAATCCTTGGCTAAAGTCGTGATTTTCTTATATATCTTCTCATTTACTTTGTTTATATCTGAATCGATACAATCCAAAAGACTGATACCAAGTGTGATTGTTCGTACATCGAGGTTCTCGTGTTCAATCATCTTATTGGTTTCAGTTACTTCACCTACATTGATCATTTTTCTTTCCTCGTGTACCTATTAAATTCTATGCATGCTTTCAAAGATTTCTTCTTTTTGACACTTTATGCTGACACCAATATCAGTTCCAAGTTCATCAAGTCCTTTTGTAGTGTCCGAAAAACTTTGGTTGCAGCCCGATATATCTACTATCATCATCATGTTGAAGTAGTCCTGCACTATCGTCTGACTGATATCCAAAACATTGATGTTATGTTCTGAAAGATATGTGCAGACTTTTGCTATAATTCCTACCGTGTCCTTGCCCACAACCGTAACGATTGCCTTCTCTGTTGCTTTTTCCATTGTTTACTCCTCAAGTGCGTGGGTTTACGAGTTTCATATATTGTTGTATATCAGACCACAATTCGCTCTGATATGCAATCTCTTTTTGCAACTTTTATCGGGAAATCGTCTCCTTTGTATGGACAATCCCTGTCTGTGGTCACTTCAAGTCTGACCGTTTCATAAGCAAGTTCCGGAAGATTATTCTCCTTGCTGAGATGTCCCAGAACCACTGTATTAAATTTATCATGCAAAATCTTTGTCAAAAGTTTTCCCGATGACTCGTTGGACAAATGCCCCTTCTCACCAAGAATTCTCTGCTTTAAACTGTAAGGATAAATGCCCACCTGAAGCATTCTCACGTCATGATTTGCCTCGAGCAAAAGTGCATCGAGCCCACTAATTTTTTCTATCGTATAGTCCGTGTAAACTCCAAGGTCTGTGACAATTCCAATACCTTTATTTCCGTTTCGTAAGATATACGCTACAGGATCGGCGGCATCATGACTGATATGCATAGGGTCAATCTCAAGATCTCCTATGGTAAAAGGTGTGTCCGCGCTGATTTCATGAATCAAATCCGCGTCTATCTTGCCAACTGACGAAGTGTTTAAAATCGCCTGCTTTGTTCCGGCGGTGGCATAAATCCGTATACCGTATCTTCTGGCCAAAACTCCGAGCCCCGCAATATGGTCAATATGCTCGTGAGTGACAAGAATACCATCCATCTCGGATGTTTTCATATCGAGCTGATTCAGCCCCGTCTCTATTCTCTTTCCACTGATTCCGGCGTCGACAAGCACATGGTGGTTATCAGTTCCAACCATGATGCAATTGCCACTGCTACCGCTTGCTATACTGCAAAATTCCATTAATTTCTCTCTTCCCAATACAGGTCTATCTGGTCGTCTTCCTTAAGAACCTGTGTATATTGCGCATTTTCACCGTTAACTCTGGTGACTATCGAGCGTCCTCTTGATGCGGACAAATCAAAATCTACAACATCAAATATATCGACGAAAACATACTCGCTCTTTCCTGTCAAAAATACAGGCTCATGATTTACAAGTATGCGCATGAGTCCTTCCGGCTCCTCGATGACAGGCTTGCGGTGTGTGGATGTCTCGTCACCTGATGCCGATGAATTGTTTGCATCCGATTCAGTATTTGACGCAGACAATTTGTCTAAATCTGATTCCGTGCTTGATGTCGAAACATCGTCTGAAGCCCTGTCAAAGTCTGAAGCAGAAGAAGCTACACCACCGGTTTCCGTGCTTGAAGCAGATGGCACTGTCGAAGCTTCAGAGGCATCTTCATTTTCAACAAAGTTTTCTTCCGCTGTGGCATTCTCTTCCTCATCTTCTTCGATTTCATCCTCGTGCAGCATCACGTCTGCTTTGAAATCCACACTGAAATTCTCATAGACAAGTGAATTCTCGTTAGCAGGCTTGTTGTTTACCATAATGGCAAAATCAGGATCAATTTCCACATCCATAAATTCAGCCAACTGCTGAACAGTGTAAAAGCTTCTAGTCTCGATGACGTCTCCGTCCTTTACCTCATAGCTTGGAAGTTCAATGCTTCCGTTTACTTCCACAAATTTCGGGCAGATTACAGTCTTTCCGTTTACAATGAAATTAACCGTCTGCTTGGTGTACTCGGTCAAATCATCTATGGTACATGTTGCTGCCTCACCGACAGTGGAACCCTCAATAGTGATAACACTGTTAGGAATGAGCGGTGTGTTTATGCTTACAACCTGGTCATTCATGGTGACGATGGCAGATTCTCCCGCCTCACCTCTGGCTATTCTAGGATTTCCGTTTACCGTAAAATGAATCTCTTTTCCTCTTCTTGGGAAAAGCTGGTCATTTGGGAAGCCTGCTGCCATTGCGGCATCTACAATAGTAAGCCTTCCGTTATCGTAAAGTTTTATAAGCTCGCCGTTGAAACGAACCATTGTAAAGCTGTTTTTCTGGTCAAAATAGTTGAGACAGATACCGATCGGTGTAACAAGAAGCGGATCTCTTTCGATAGAAGGATCGTCAAACTTGACCTCCTTAAGAACCTCTTCTCCTCGAAGGGCAACTCTCTGCTCAGTTATGTCGAGCTTCTTTGCAAGTGCATCTGTAAAGCCGTGGATTTTTCCACCGCCTCCTACAACGAAGGTAGCGCTTACGCTGTTTCCACCATTAAGTTCTTTGATTTTGTCTGCAACAAGTCCCGTTATTTTATCAATGAGCGGAGCTGTAAGCTCATAAATCTCAGACGAAGGAACTTCATGTACAATTCCCATGATATCCTCATACTGAACCACATCCTGTGTGGTGGAAGCAAGCTTTATCTGCTCAGCTGTGTTGAAATCAACAAGATACTGCTGAACGATAACCTCGGTAAGCTCGTCTCCTGCCAGAGGAATCATTCCGTAAGCTATGATACTTCCGTCTCTTGTAACAGAAATATCGCTTGTTCCGGCTCCAACGTCGACAAGAGCAATATTCAACATACGATAGTTCTCAGGGATTGCAACATTGATGGCAGCAATAGGCTCCAATGTCATGTTTGCCACTGAAAGTCCTGCCTGGTTACATGCAGAATAGAGTCCGTCAACAACATCTTCCGGAAGGAAGGTTACGATGATGTCCTCGCTTATCATGTCAGCCTTATGTCCTTCAAGATTTCCGAAAATCTCATCATTCAGATAATATCTGACAACAGAATATCCGACACAGTAAAACTTGTACTTGGTGTCGTTCTGCTCTCTCAAAAGTTCCTGGGCCTTATCGATTCCAAGAAGGTCAAGGGTATGTATATCTTCGGAGGTTACTATTGTTTCCTCTTCGTATTCATAATCGATTCTGGTTGTGACAGTCTCAAGTACACGACCGGCGGCAGCTATACAAACTGCCTCCAAAGGCTGTCCGATCTGGCTTTCAAGTTCATCCTTTACAAGCTTTATGGTCTTTGCAACCTTGCCGATGTCATGAATCTGTCCGTCTATCATGGAACGTGTGCTGTGCTCTACGGAATACTGAGCTATAACACGAAACTGCTCGTCCTCCATAAAACCAACCGTACCGACAACATTTCTTGTTCCGATATCCAGACCAAAAACGTATTCGCCTTCCTTTAAAACTCCATCCATTTTTCCATCCCCTACTAAACTTTTTGACTTCTTTATGCCCAGCTCTGCCATAATTCGGTCAATGTCCTCTTTTACCTTTTCTTTGTCGTTATTGTTATCAATTACTTTTTTACAAGATTTGCGATATTCATCCTCACCAAGCTGGCTTGCAAAGATATCGTCTATCTTTTCGTCCGAATAACCTCTTGTTTCCTTCAGCCGCGCTCTTCGATTCTCCTCGCTGGTATAAACATACCAAAGTTCATCACATATCTCATCGTAATGCTCTTCTATGAGAAGCGCCGCTTCGACTATGAGAAGCTCATGCTCATTTGCTTTTCTCTCCTCGTCGGAAAGCCTTAAAACTTCTCTTTTTACGGCCGGATGAACTATCCTGTTAAGTGCCTCTCTCTTTTCGTCATCATTGAAAATGACGCTCGCAAGGGCCTTCTTGTCAAAGGTCCCATCTTCAAGATACACATCATCCTCACCGAAAACTCCCAAGAGTTCCTCGTAACACTCTGTCCCGGGCTCCATCAGATAATGCGCTATCTCATCCGTGAGAAGTACCCTCGCGTTGTATGCGTCTTCAAGATAACGCAATATGAAAGATTTTCCCGCACCGACACCGCCGGTAATACCTATAAATCTCATAAAAACTCCAAAACTACTTTGCGTCGTACCAGTTTTTTCCGGTATGACAATCTATCTCAAGGGAAACCTTTAAGCTTGCCGCTTTGTGCATCTCCTCATCAAGGATTCGCTCAACCAAATCCACTTCATCCTCAGCCGCTTCGATTAAGAGTTCATCATGCACCTGAAGAATAAGCTTTGACTTGAGATTCTCTTTTTTCAACCTGTCATGAACACGAATCATGGCTATCTTTATGATATCCGCCGCTGTTCCCTGAATAGGCGCATTCATGGCAACTCTTTCACCAAATGATCTTTGCATGAAATTTCCTGATGAAAGCTCCGGTATCGGTCTTCTCCTGCCAAAAAGTGTGACGGAATATCCATTTTCCTTGGCGTCTTCCACCGCTTTGTCGAGGAAACCTTTTATTCCCGGATATGTTTCAAAGTATCTGTCTATGTATTCCTGGGCTTCTTTTCTAGTAATGCCAAGATCCTGTCCCAGTCCAAAAGAGCTTATTCCGTATACAATACCAAAGTTTACGGCCTTTGCGCTTCTTCTCTGCAAGTCGGTAACCTCATCGAAAGGCACATGGAAAACCTGCGATGCGGTAATCCTGTGAATATCCTTTGCTGATTTATATGCCTCGATAAGATTTGCGTCATCCGACATATGTGCCAAAACTCTAAGCTCAATCTGAGAGTAATCGGCATCCACGAATACAAATCCCTCTTTTGGAAGAAAGGCCTTTCTTATCTGTCTTCCAATCTCCATCCTGATAGGGATGTTCTGAAGGTTCGGCTCTGTGGAGCTAAGCCTTCCTGTGGCTGTTATGGTCTGGTTGAAGGTACTTCTAATCCTTCCGTCTTCCTCTATCACGGAAAACAAACCATCTGCGTATGTTGATTTGAGCTTTGTGAGCTGTCTGTATTCAAGTATGTCTTTTACTATCTTGTAATCACCGGCAAGTTTATCAAGCACATCCGCCGATGTTGAATATCCCGTCTTTGTCTTTTTTGCGCCCGGAAGTTCCATCTTTTCAAAAAGAATAACTCCAAGCTGTTTAGGCGAATTAATGTTAAACTCTTCGCCTGCCGCCTCGTAAATATCTTTCTCAAGTTCCCCTATGCGGCCCACAAGGTTTTCGCCATACTCCTTCAGCGCATCCTTATCCACATAGATTCCCTCTTTTTCCATGTCAGAAAGGCAATAAACCAAAGGGAGCTCGACTTGCTCAAATAGCTCCTCCATTCCGGTTTCCTTCAGTTTTTCAGTGAGAACCTTTTTCGCATGGAATGCAACGTAGGATTCGTTTGCCAGAAGTTTAAAAAGTAACTCTTTGTTTTCTTCCGGAATACTGTTCCTTTTTACTTTGCCCAGTATTTCGCTCTCTGAAGGGAGCATTTTGTCGAGATAATTCTTTGCCACATCATCGTATGTGTATGATCCGGTAAGCGGATTTATGAGATATGCAGCTATCGAAACATCAAAATGATTCTGAGTTTCAATGTCAAATCTTCTGACAATCTTTTTTAAGTCAAAGCAGTCAATGCTCTTATTTGATGAAAACTCTTTTATCTTTGATGCAAGATAATCGGAAGTGACAAAACCTCCCGGAACAAGCATGACTGTTTCTTTTTCACCGGTAAAGGAAACTGCAGCAATCTCTCCTTCTAAAAGCTCCACTGCCATTCCTAACTCTTTTTCACTTGTGCCGGCGAAGAAATTGTCCGCCTCTCCAAGCTCTTCAATGAATCTAAATTCTATCTTTTCTTCTTCCGCAGGACCTGCGTTCTCAAATCTCTTAAGGAAGGATTTGAGTTCAAGTTCGCGGCACATTTTATATGCTTCAGGAGTGAAAGGATTGTTGTATTTTGCATCCTCAAACTTCACTTCAACAGGAGCATCAATATCTATGGTAGCAAGCTTTTTGCTAAGAACAGCCTGCTCCCAGTACTCTTTTAAGTTCTCTCTGGCCTTGTTTGGCTTTATCTCCTCCACATGGTCGTGGGCATTTTCGATTGAGCCGTAGGCTACGATGATGTTTGTTCCCGTCTTTTCTCCGATTCCCGGAACGCCCGGAATGTTGTCGGCTGTATCGCCCATCAAAGCTTTAAGATCGATAAACTCCGTAGGAGTCACCTGATAACGCTCTTTGACATCCGAAGCATAGTAATCCTCTATCTCAGTTCCGTTTCGCTTTGTCTTTGGGATTCGGATTCTGATATGATCCGTGGCAATCTGCAAAAGGTCCCTGTCTCCGGAGACAAGTGAGACCTCCATTCCCAGCTTCTCAGCTCTTTTTGCAAGGGTTCCCATGAGGTCATCCGCCTCGTAACCATCCATTTCCGCTACGGTAATATTCATGGCTTTAAGCATTTCCTTCATCACAGGAATCTGCTGTCTCAGCTCGTCCTCCATAGGTTTTCTGGTACCCTTGTAGGCCTCATACATTTTGTGTCTGAAGGTCGGCGCAGACCTGTCAAATGTAACCACAAGATAGTCCGGATTTTCCTCATCTATAAGTTTGAAAAGAATATTCAAAAAACCGTATATGGCATTGGTATGCAGACCTGCAGAATTTGTCAAATCGGGAATTCCGAAAAATGCCCTGTGTAAAATACTGTGTCCGTCTATCAAAACAAGTTTTTCAGACATTAATCAATCTCCTTAAATGGCTCTTGTATTTTCCTTGAGCCATTCTTTCTCTTTCTCCGTCAAATACGGAGAAATGGTTTTGTATACATTTGCATGGTAATCGTTAAGCCACTTCTTTTCCTGTGCGGTCATCTCCTCAGGAATGATTGCTTCGAGGTCTATCGGTGCATAGGTGATGTCCTCAAAGCACATAAACTGACCGTACTCGTTCTTCTCGGCCTTGCGGCAGATAAGCTCATTCTCGATACGTA
>JAILLZ010000038.1 GCA_024692885.1 Lachnospiraceae bacterium
GAATCCGAACTCCATCCCCGGTAAGATTTATTACCATAAAATCAGTTGCTTTACGCAGTGTGGCTTCGTTTTACTTGGTGAATAAGCAGTTTTCCCCATCGCATGCGGAGAATACCGTTCAAGCGAAGCGCGTTTATTCGAAGCATGCGTAATCATGGGAAAACTGCATGAACCTAGAAAAACAGTCACACAAGGTCGCAACTGATTTTATCGGTATAAATCTAACGGGGATGTCAGACATACGTTTCTTGCGATGCGCCTCCTTAGGATTGCTCATGAATTTCGTCTAAAGAAAATAAAACATATAACCGGCGTAGTTCATCCGATATTCGTAAATAAACAGAACACATAGACTGTTCAAAAAATATAGAATTCCGCAGAAAAAGGGTCTTCGAAGTGATTCGAAAACCCTTAGTTATTGAGTAAAAATACATGAGTTAATTAAGCTTCTGAAGGAATGCTTCCACATTCTCCGCGATATCTCCGCTAAAAACAGCACTGCCCGCTACGAAGATGTTGGCTCCGGCATCCTTCAATATCTCGATATTCTCAAGGCTTACGCCACCGTCAACCTCAATGTCTGTCTTGAGCTTTCTATCGGTGATGATTTTCTTCAAATCACGAACCTTATCGATTGTGTAGGTGATGAGTTTCTGTCCTCCAAAGCCCGGATTTACTGTCATTATAAGCACCATATCCACCTTTGGAAGAATATAATCCAAAACAGAAAGGCTGGTTGCGGGATTTAAAGCAACACCGGCAAGTATTCCTTTTTCATGAATCATATCGATGGTTCTGTCCAAATGCTTACAAGCCTCAGCATGAACCGTGATAATGTCCGCGCCTGCTTCAACAAAATCGTCTATGTATCTGTCCGGATCGTTTATCATGAGATGAACATCAAAAATCTTGTCTGTGCACGGTCTGATTGTTCTTATTACCGGAAGGCCGATAGAGATACTTGGCACAAACATTCCGTCCATAATATCAATATGAACGTACTGAGCGCCTGCCTCATCCATTATTCTTATCTGTTCGCCAAGCTTTGAAAAATCTGCCGATAATATCGAAGGTGCCAAACAATCCATATTTTTCTCCTTAAAATCGCTTCTCATCATTTATTTCTTTGTATATTAACCTGTATCCTTTATATCTTTCTTTTGAAATGAAACCGTCTCTCACGGCGTCCTTGACTCCGCAATCCGGCTCATTTATGTGACTGCAGCCTATAAATCTGCAGTTTTTTTCATACTCAATGAATTCCGGGAAATATCTCCAGAGGTCTTCCTTCTCAAGCCCCGGTATAACAAGAGAGCTGAATCCCGGAGTGTCCATGATATAAGTATCTTCCCCCACAGGGACAAGCTCAGTGTGCCTTGTAGTGTTTTTGCCTCGCTCAATCTTGGCACTTATCTCTCCGGTTTCCATATTTGCCTCAGGGCAGATAGCATTTATTAGAGATGATTTTCCCACACCTGAAGGCCCTGCTACTGCAGAAGTTTTGCCTTTTATAAGATCTCTTATCTCATCGAGTCCCTCATTGTCATAGGTGCTGGTGTATACCAGATTGTAGCCGGTATTTCGATAAATGGCGCTGATTCTCTCCTGTTCCTCGTCGTCTATCTGATCCGACTTGTTAAAACAGATGGTCACAGGAATATTCTGAAATCCCATCATCACCAAAAAACGATCCAAGAGATTAAAATTCGGCTTCGGCACGGCAGACGCAAACATAATAAGAGCCTGGTCTATGTTTGAAACCATAGGACGAACCAATTCGTTCTTTCTAGGAAGGATTTCTATGATGTTGCCTTCCATGTCCTTCTCGTGGGTTATCTCAATTTTCACATTGTCACCCACAAGCGGTTTCATCTTTTTCTGTCTGAATATTCCTTTTGCCTTACATTGATAAATACCGGATTCCGCTACGTGAACGTAGTAGAATCCGGATATTCCTTTTACAATCTTTCCTGTCATTAATTATGTTCTTTTATTCCTGTGTAAAAGTAACGTTAATTGTTTCCTGACTTGTGGAACCGTCATCGTATGTCCATGTGATTACTATGGTTCCGGATGTATAGTTTTCAATGCCTGTAACACTTACTGTGTATGGGAAATCTCCTGCACTAACATCCTTAATGGTCTTTATCTTTCCTCCATCCGAATTGTAGAGAACAATCTTTGCGGAGCTTACTTCATCATCCTCAGGATCAGGGATGGTGTATGAACATGAATATGTTGTAGTCTCTTTTCCAAGGCTGATAACAAGGCTTATGGTTGCTCCCTTGTCTGCATTGGTTCCAGCTGCGATACTTTGGCTGATAACATTTCCTTCTGTAACCGTGTCGCTGTATGCGGTTGAAGTTGTAACAGAGAATCCGAGATTTGTGAGTGTTGACTTGGCTGTAGCCTCAGCAACGCCTCCCGTAGTAACATCCGGCACCTGAACCTGCTCTGCACCCTTACTTACAACGATGGCAACCGTATCACCCTTAACTGCGGAAGCTCCCGCGATTGGTGACTGTGAAATGACTTTTCCCGATGCCACTGTTGAGCTGTACTCATAAGTGATATTTGATTCGGTGCATGAAAGTCCGCTGCTTGTAATGGTGGACATTGCAGTTGTGGATTCAAGTCCCGTAACCGCCGGAACCGATACAGGCTCCGCACCCTTACTAACAGTAACCTTAATAGTAGTATTCAAATCAACGTTTGTTCCCTCTGCCACATCCTGAGCCATTATCTGACCTTCAGAATATCTATCCGAGTACTCTGTTGCTGTCTGCTGAATTCCAAGTCCGAGTTCATTAAGCTTTGTCTTGGCCTCATCATATGTTGAGCCCAAAACGCTTATCATTGAAACTCCTGAGCTTGACGACTCTGTCTCGGTATTTCCTGTGAGGGAAGCCGAAGTATCTATGGTAGTCTCTGTCTCGGTGACAGTTGTCTCTGTCTCAGTGTCCTTTGTTTTGCTCTTCTTTGAAGAACCGAACACTCCCAAGATACTTCCCAAAAGATAAAGAATAATGATGATAATGATTACGGCCGCTGCTATTCCGGCACCTGTAACTATCTTTTCAAGCTTCGGATTTAAGAAGCCTTCTTCAAATTCATCGTCCTCGTCTTCGTCATCGTCATATTCATCTTCGTCGTCTTCGTATTTCTTTCTGCTCGAAGGAATAACGCCTACGCTCTTTGCATCCTTAATTCTGCCAAGCTCATCATCCGAGATGACTCTTGTCTTTTCTGCTTCTCCTGTTGCCGCGATAACAACAAAGTCTTCGTCAGGGCTGATTAGTACCTTCTTCAGGTCAATCATGAGATCGCCTATAGACTGATATCTTCTCTCAACACTCTTCTGTGTACACTTTAAGATGATTTTCTCAAGACTGATAGGAAGGTTTGATGCATAAACCGATGGGTTTACCATCTCTTCCTGAAGATGGCCAAGAGCAACTGCTACAGTTGTCTCTCCGTCGAAAGGTACTCTTCCGGTAACCATCTCATACATTACAATACCGAGTGAATAGATATCGCTCTTTCCGTCTACAAAACCGTTTCTTGCCTGCTCCGGAGATGCATAATGAACTGAGCCCATGACATCTGCACTTATGGTGTTGTTTGAAACAGCACGTGCGATACCGAAGTCGGTAACCTTTGCTTTTCCGTCAGTGGAAATCAGGATGTTCTGCGGCTTGATATCTCTGTGAATAATGTTTTTCGCATGAGCAGCCTCGATACCTCTTCCCACCTGAATAGCGATGCTGACAGCTTCTTTGTATGAAAGCTGTCCCTTTTTCTCAATATATGTTTTTAATGTGATTCCTTCCACGTACTCCATAACGATGAAATACATGCCGTCCTGGCTTCCTACATCATAAATATTTACGATATTAGGGTGCTCAAGTCCTGCTGCTGACTGGGCTTCACTTCTGAACTTTCTGACAAAATTGGTGTCCTCGGAAAACTCCTGTTTCAACACCTTTATAGCTACTACTCGTCCAAGGATGTGATCCATGGCCTTGTAGACATCTGACATTCCACCTGCGCCTACGCGCTCTATAACTTCGTATCTGTCCGCTACGAACATACCTTTTTCCAACATACTATACCTCGTCTGCATACGGATCTATGACTATGACTGAAATATTGTCAAGTCCTCCGTTTCGATTTGCCGTCTCAATCAATTTTTCGGCTTTTTCTGCAACATCCCTCTGAGTCAATACTATCTGTCTTATATCACGGTCATCCACCATGTTGGATAATCCGTCGGAGCAGAGGATAATGTTGTCTTTTTTCTTTATTTTTACATTAAAAAAGTCAACCTCCAATGAAGAGGAGACTCCCACGGCGCGGGTGATAATGTGCTTGTCTGGATGTTCCCTGGCGGAAAGCCTGTCAACCTCCCCACGCTTTACCATCTCTTCGACCAGTGAATGATCGGTGGTAATCTGCTTTATGTCTTTGTTTATAACGTATAATCTGCTATCTCCGACATTTGCCACAAGCATTCTGTCTTCGAAAACGGAGCAGGCAACGATGGTTGTTCCCATACCTTCGTATGCCTCATCCTCTTTTGCTTTTAAAATAATATTCCTGTTTGCCTCATATATGGCATCGTTGAAGAGTTCCTTTGCATCATCTTTTTTGGATGCTGTAACACTGTCAACAATCGTTTTTACCGCGCATTGGGATGCGTAATCTCCGGCCTTGTGGCCTCCCATTCCATCTGCGACAATAAAGAGGTTCGGCAGGTTTCCTACCGGCTTTTCGGAAGAAAAGATGCAGTCCTGATTCATGCTTCTTTTTTGTCCGATATCCGTGATGGAAAATGTCTTCATGAATTTGCCTCTCTTAAATAACGTCTCCTAAGTTGTCCGCAGGCACCTTGTATATCCCTGCCCATTTCCCTTCTAATAGTAACATTTATCGACTTTTTTTCAAGTTTATTTTTGAAGGCCACAACCGCGGAATTATCGGGTGATTTAAAGTCTCTTTCCCTTATCGGATTGACCGGAATAAGGTTTATGTGACAGTTCATTCCGGCTATGAGTGAAGCGAGCTCTCTTGCGTCCTCCTCAGTATCGTTCACGCCCGCAACCAGGCTGTACTCAAAGGTGATACGTCTTCCTGTCTGCTCAAAATAGTATCTGCAGGCATCAAGCACCTCTGAGAGCTCATATTTCTTTGCGATAGGCATGAGTTCTTCCCTCTTGCTCTGATTTGATGCGTGAAGAGAAAGTGCAAGATTAATCTGTGGTTTCATGTCGGCCAGTTCCTTTATTTTTGGCACTATACCGCAGGTTGAAACCGTGATGTTTCTCTGCCCGAGATTAAGCCCGTCTCCGTTTGAAATGAGTTCAAGGAACCTGGTGAAATTCTCGAAATTATCCAAAGGTTCCCCACTTCCCATAACCACAACATGGGAAACTCTCTCGCCTGTATCCTTTGAAATTCTGTAAATCTGCTCCAACATCTCTGAAGCGGTAAGTCCTCTTACCACTCCGTCTATTGTTGACGCGCAAAATCTGCAACCCATGCGGCAGCCGACCTGGGATGAAATACACACTGAATTTCCGAATTTATAGCGCATCAAAACGCTCTCTATTATATTCCCATCCGAAAGTTCAAAAAGGTACTTCTTTGTCCCGTCTATCTGCGATGACAGTATCTCTACAGGATTAAGCACCACAAGGTCTGCGTTTTCCTTCAGCACTTCCCTGAACTTTGCGGACAGATTCGTCATTTCATCAAACGAAGCCACATGCTTAATGTGCATCCACTCGTATATCTGCTTTGCTCTGAAAGGCTTTTCTCCAAGTTCCGAAACAAAGCTTTTTAGTTCTTCCATATTCATGGATTTGATATCTTTTTTATCCATTATTTCTCACCATTTTTGCTATGTAAAAGCCGTCCGAAATGCCGTTGTCGAAAAAGAGCTGCTTCTCAAATACAAGAGAAAACTCCTTGTGTTTCGCAAGGAAATACTTTGTATTGTTCTCGTTTTCGTCCCTGTTCATTGTACAGGTAGAAAACATAAGTGTTCCCTCAGACTTAACATACTGCCAAACCGTATCAAGTATCTCTCTCTGAAGTGCGGCAAGGCTATCCAAGCCTTCCTCCGTCAGATGATATTTGATGTCAGTCTTTCTTCTTATAACACCCATTCCGGAGCACGGAAGATCTGCAATAACAATGTCGGCTTTTCCGACAGCATCCTCGTCTCGCACTGTGGCATCAAACACTTTAGCTTCAGCATTCTTAACCTGATTTCTTGCGAGAGTGTCTTTTATCATGTCCACTTTGTAATCGGACTTGTCTCTTGCCTCCACATATCCTGTGCCCTTTAAGAGCTCTGCCATGTGAATGGCTTTTCCTCCGGGTGCGGCGCAGACATCGATACAGTAATCATTTTCCTTGCAGCCCGCGAGAGCAGAAACCAGAATACTGCTGACATCCTGAACCACAAAGAGTCCCTCATTAAATTCCGGGATTGCTCCAATGTGGTCGTAGTTTTCTATCTCAAATACATTGTCAATTTCCTGCAGTAATTTATCCGTCTGTGAATCCATCACATCGGATTTATCCGTATGCAAATCATTTCCATGGGATTCGCCATCTGAAAGCGAATCATGGAATAATCTTTCGACATCAACTGGTTTCACAGATATTCCCTGCGCCTCAAGTCTTTTCTTTAGTTCTTCTGGACTTATCCTGTCGGTGTTTGTTCTGATTATGGTAGGGGCTTCCCTGTGGCTTGCTATGGCAAGGGATTTTGCCTTCTCCCTGCCGTAGTCTTTAATCCACTTAAATACCATCCACTTCGGAATGGAGTACTCCACACTCAAAGCCAACGCAAAATCCTTTTTTTCGTCCGGATATTCGATGGAATCAAGGTTTCTTGCTAAATTCCTTAAGACTCCGTTTACAAAGCCTTTTAACGTCTTAAATCCTCTTTTTCCGGCCAGCTTAACAGCCTCATTGCAGACAGCGGACTCCGGAACCGAATCCATGTATTTAAGCTGATAGACTCCCATTCTTAAGATGTTAAGAATTACCGGCTTCATCTTTTTCGTTTTTGTCTTTGAAAAAGAATCAATTATGTAATCTATCTCTATAAGGTTTTCCAAAGTTCCCTCGGAGACTCTGGTGATAAAGCTTCTGTCCCTTTTCTCAAGATACTGGTATTTTTCCAGGACAGAACGAACAGCGAGATGGCTGTACTCACCATCCCGCGTAACTACCAACAATATTTCAAGTATAAGATCACGACTATTTACAGAATCAGTCACGTCTTCTTCCTCCGAATAAAAGAACAAGTCTAAGGAGCTGCAAAATAGATGCTGCAGCACTTGCAACGTATGTGAGGGCAGCGGCGTTCAACACTGCTCTTGTGTAAGGGAGCTCATCATCTCCAAGGATTCCAAGTCCCGCAAGAAGGTTCATCGCTCTTCCGCTGGCGTCATATTCCACAGGCAAAGTCACAAGCTGGAAAAGAACTGAAAGAGAGAACATGAGAATTCCTATCTCTATCATCAATGTTCCGGTACTGCTTGTGAACAAAAATCCTATTACTATAAGAGGCCATGCAAGGTATGAGCCGATATTTGCCACAGGTACAAGGTTTGATCTGAATGCCAAAGGCTTGTATCCGACAAAATCCTGAATTGCATGTCCGCACTCGTGCGCAGCAACTCCGACCGCAGCTACCGATGTACTGTTGTAAACTGCATCAGAAAGATTCAGTGTTCTGTTTGCCGGATTATAATGGTCTGTAAGATTTCCTCTGACATGGCAAACTTCCACATCGTAAATGCCGTTTTCCCTGAGAATTCTCTCAGCCACTTCGCGGCCGGTCATATTTGATCTGCTTCTTACTTTTGCATATTTGTTATAAGTCGATTTAACTCTTGCCGATGCTATGAGACAGATAACCGCTCCGATCAGGACAAGAAGATAGGTCCAGTCAAAACCGTAACCGTACATGTAACCGCTTCCGTAATACATTATAAATCGCCCTCCTCAACTTTGAATCCGCGAAGAAACGCATCCGTTGTCATACGTTTTTTTCCTTCAAGCTGCACTTCAAGCACATCTAAAACTCCTTCGCCTGTCTGAATGTGCAGACTGTTTTTATCCACAAAACAAACCTGACCCGGCTTAAAGGAAGTATTCTCCTTTAAAACTGCTGCCTTCCAGATTTTAAGTGTTTTACCGGCTATATGAGTATATGCGCTCGGCCATGGATTGAGTCCTCTGATAAGACACTCTATCTCTTTTGCGGACTTTGTGAAATCTATCTCGCCCATGGTCTTGCTTATCATTCCGACATGTGTAGCCTCCTCATCATTTTGCTTTGTGAATACGGCTTCACCTTTTTCTATTTTCTCCATGGTCTTTACGCAAAGCTTTGCTCCGACCACTGCAAGCTTATCAAAGAGGCTTCCGCCTGTCTCGTCCTCCTCGATGACAACCTCTTCTTTTTCTATCATGTCTCCGGTATCAAGCCCAACATCCATTCTCATGATGGTGACTCCGGATTTCTCGTCTCCGTTAATCACAGACCACTGAATAGGCGCTGCTCCCCTGTACTTTGGTAAAAGGGATGCGTGCACATTGATACAGCAGTACTTTGGCATGTCGATAATCTCCTTTGGGAGAATCTGTCCGAAAGCAGCAACGACTATCATATCAGGCTCGAAGCCTTTTAAATATTCCACACACTCAGGATTTCTCACACGCTTAGGCTGAAAAACCTCTATACCGTGTTCCAAAGCAACTTCCTTTACAGGTGGAAAAGACATATTTCCGCCTCTTCCCTTTGGCTTGTCCGGCTGAGTGACAACGAGTACAACCTCGTGTCCCGCTTTTATTATTTCTTCCAACGTCCCCACGGCAAAATCCGGGGTTCCCATAAAAATAACTCTCATTATTCTTCGTCCTCTTCGTCGTCAGGAGAAATAGTGTCCTTCAGTTCTCCTTCGACTATCTCTGTGTAGAGATGTCCGTCAAGATGATCAAGCTCGTGGCAGATTGCTCTTGCGAGAAGTTCCTCACCCTCAACTGTGCACTCGTTCATATCCAAATCAAAATATTTTGCCACGACATGGTTTGGTCTTGTGACTGTTCCTGCTTTTCCCGGAACGCTGAGGCAGCCCTCATCTCCGGTCTGCTCTCCGTCTTTCTCGACGATAACAGGGTTTATCATGATGTATGGGCTGTTCTCATCCTCTACATCTATAACTACCATTCTTCTTAAGATTCCCACCTGAGGTGCCGCAAGTCCAACACCGTTTGCATCATGCATGGTCTCAACCATGTCCTCTGCAAGTTCTCTGATACGTGGTGTAACTTCCTTTATTTCTTTTGAAATCTTGTTTAATACAGGATCTCCTTCTACTCGAATAGATCTGATTGCCATTTTGTTCCCTTCCTCTTTCTCTAATACTTATAAATTATAAATATGTCTGCTATATGTCCTTTACACTCCGCTCATCGGATCAAAATCAAAACTCACAAGAGTGTCTTTGAATATTGTATCGTTAAGAGCATATTTTTCAAGTACATCCTTGACTTCCACCAGATTACTATACTCGGCATCTTTTATAAACATCACAAAACGATAGATGTCATTCACCCTTGAAACGGATGCCGGTGCCGGCCCAATTTTCATTCCTTTTTCTACCTTTTCGGCCAGTATGCTTATTAAATCGGATGCATTCTTTTCATTTACCGAGGTGACATACACAACCATCATATGTCCGGCAGGAGGATAATTCATAATCTTCCTGTAGGTAATCTCCTCATTGTAAAAGCTCTCATAATCCTGGTTGGCGGCATTAACTATGCTGTAGTGCTCAGGCTGGTAAGTCTGGAGTATAACCTCGCCCGGCTTTTCGCCTCTTCCCGCACGGCCTGCTGCCTGTGTCAGAATCTGAAATGTTCTCTCCGCCGAATGATAGTCCGGCACATTCAATGAAATATCTGCCGCAAGAATACCCACAAGCGTAACATTTGAAAAATCATGTCCCTTGACTATCATCTGGGTTCCTATAAGTATATCCGCCTCACGGTTTGCAAATGCTTCAAGTATTATTTCGTAGCTGTCTTTTTTTCGCGTGGTATCGTAATCCATGCGAAGAACCCTTGCGGTTGGAAACTGTTTTTTCACAATCTCCTCTATCTTCTGGGTTCCTGCCTTAAAAGCTCCTATATATTTTGAACCGCACTTCGGGCAAACCTTCGGCGCAGGTTCCACATGTCCGCAATAATGACAGACCATGGTTCCGTTGTTGTGAAGACTCAAAGAGACATCACAGTGTGGACATTTGATTACCTCACCGCAGGACCGGCAGGAAATAAAACCGGAAAAACCTCTCCTGTTTAGGAAGAGCATGGTCTGCTCTCCCTTTTTAAGGCGCTCCTCAATGTCTGACTGAAGTTTGTGGCTTAGGATGCTTCTGTTTCCGCTTTTAAGCTCTTCTCTCAAGTCTACAACTTCACAATTCGGAAGGGCTCTTCCCTCAACTCTTTCCTTCAAAGAGAGATAAACGTACTCCCCCTTTGATGCCTTGTAAAAGCTGTCCACCGAAGGTGTTGCAGAACCCAAAACCACAGATGCCCCTGCCATTCTTGCTCTCTCTATAGCGGTTTCCCTGGCATGGTATCTCGGAATCTGCTCACTCTTGTAGGTGGCCTCATGTTCTTCGTCTATGATGATAAGCCCAAGATTGTCAAATGGCGTAAAAAGCGCCGACCTCGGTCCTATCATGATATCTATCTTTCCTTCACGGGCTCTGACATACTGATCATATCTCTCGCCCGGTGACATTCTGGAATTCAATATTGAAACGCGATCCTTAAATCTGCCGTAAAAGCGCATTACTGTCTGAAATGTAAGGGCTATTTCGGGGATGAGGACTATGGCACTCTTTTTTCTCTCTATTGTCTTTGCGATGAGCTCCATATATACTTCGGTCTTTCCGCTTCCGGTAACCCCGTGAAGTAGATAAACCTTGTTTTCATTCGCTTCAATATCTTTTTGCACCGTGTCCACAGCTGCCTGCTGCATCTCATTTAGGATGAGATTTTTATCATTGCTGTTGGCATATGCAATTGGATTTCTGTATGCCTCGGTGCGTATGACACGTATCACACCCTGTTCTTCTAAGCTTCTTACGACAGCGGCGGATACATTTATCTTTTTTGTCAACTCCTCATACTTCACCTGGCCGTTTTCCATGATTGCCAAGAGCGCTCTCTCCCTTGCAACCTGGTGTTTACTTCTAAAGAAAGCCAGTCTGTCCATGGCTTCCTCCTTGGAAAGATTCAGTTCTATAAGTCTGTTGACCTTTATGTTTTCTCTCTGCTTTACCGGAATCACGGTCTTTAACGCCTGATTCATGGTGCCGCCGTAGTTTCTCTTCATCCATGCGGCTAAAGCTATGAGTTCCGACTCAATCGGCACGGCCTTTTTCGATACCCGGCTGACACATTTCATTTTTGAAATATCATATTCGCTCTTGTCGGTTATCTCCACAACATACCCTTTTATCTCCCGGTTTCCCTTTCCGAAAGGCACGTATACCATGCAACCCTCGGATAATTTTTCTATAAGGTTTTCAGGTATGATATATTGAAATGTCTTATCAAGTTTTTCATGAGATATATCTATTATGATATTTGCAAAAAGCACTTAATTAAACTTCCTCCGCTAAAATATCTCTGATAAGATCTCTCTCATCCATCGGATATTTTACTCCTTTTATTTCCTGATAATCCTCATGTCCTTTTCCTGCAAGAACTATGACATCACCCGGTTCTCCGTTTCTGATGACATATCTGATGGCATCTTTTCTGTCAGGAATCTCAACGTATTTTCCGCTGGTTTTCTCAATTCCTGTTTTTATATCCGCTATGATATCCATTGGTTCCTCGAAACGAGGGTTATCACTGGTAATTACAGTGAGATCAGCAAATTCTCCGGAAACCTCACCCATCTCATATCTTCTGAGCTTTGAACGGTTTCCTCCGCATCCGAAAAGGCACACAAGTCTCTTTGGATTGTACTCTCTAAGGCTTGTGAGAAGGCTCTTTAAACTCATAGCATTGTGAGCATAATCAATCATCAATGTGAAATCGTCGGAAACCTTTACTATCTCTATTCTTCCTCTTGTCTTTGCTGCAAGGAGCGCCTTTTTCATTGTCTCAACATCCGCGTTGAAATGTGAGCAGATGGCAATCGCCGTGAGGGAATTGTACACCGAGAACTTACCCGGAACATCAACTTCCACATCAAAGTTAACCTTGCCGCTAACCTTGTAAGAAACACCCAAAACTCCCGGTTTTGTGTTGAGTTTCATATCTGATGCTTTAAAATCAGCGCCCTCAGAAAAACCGTAGGTCAAAACCTTACATGTGCAGTCCTTTGCAACAGCCTTATAATGCTCATCATCGCAGTTGAAGATACCCACTTCGCACTGTTTGAAAAGCATTGCCTTACATGAAAGATACTCCTCAAAGCTTGCATGCTCGTTTGGTCCGATGTGGTCAGGCTCAAGGTTTGTAAATATTCCAAACGCAAAATTGATTCCAGCTGTTCTGTGCATCATGAGTCCCTGTGAAGAAACCTCCATTACACAGCAGTCACATCCCACTTCCACCATCTCTGCGAAGTATTTATGAATCAAATATGACTCCGGTGTAGTGTTTGCACTTGGAATCTTTTTATCTCCTATGATGGTCTCGATGGTTCCGATAAGACCAACCTTATGTCCTGCTCCCTCAAGGATGGACTTAACCATGTAAGTCGTGGTGGTCTTTCCCTTGGTTCCGGTTATACCGATGACCTTCATCTTTTGGGCCGGATAGTCGAAATATGCGGCAGACACAAGAGCCATTGCGTATCTTGTATCCTTTACCTTTATAACCGTAACACCCTCAGGTACATTTACTTCGTCTTCACAGATGACAGCTACGCAGCCAGCCTTGCACACATCCAAAGCTACACTGTGTCCATCAAAGGCAGCACCCTTTATGCATATAAACAAGCCGTCTTTTACTGCCTTTCTTGAGTCATTAACTATCTCGCTTATCTCTTTATCCAAATCTCCCTGAAGCACTTCATATTCCAGCTCAGAGAGCAAACTTCTTAATTCTTTCACTGTATTCCTCCGTAATTATCTAAACTGACATTAATAGATTCTAACATATTTTTGCACAGAAAAGAACACCAGTTAAAACCGGTGCTCTTTTCTGGAATTATAATATAGGTTTTGGAGGTTGGTTACTTGTTTATGATGTAAGTATAGTACTATAGTCACAATAATGCAAGCATATTTTGAAAATTTTTAACGTTTTTTTCAATTTTCTTCCCTAAGGTACTATTAGTATGGTTGGTACCTTAGTCATACACCACATGTTGTGCCTAGAAACGAAGTTTCCTCTCCTCCTCACAGTATCTGCAACGATATACTTTTCTCTCGCTGTCTGTGAGTATAAATACCTGGTCAAGACCCTGCTCGATAGATGTGATGCATCTTGGGTTCTTGCACTTGATAACGTTTTTTACCTGTTTCGGAAGATGAAGTCTCTTTTTCTCAACTATGGCATCATCCTTTATAATGTTTACTGTTATTTTGTCATCAAGGAAACCTAAGATATCAAGGTCAACTACCTCTACAGGGCAGTCAATCTTTATGATGTCTTTTTTGCCCATCTTGTTGCTCTTTGCATTCTTGATGATGGCTACGGGCCAATCCATCTCTCCAAGTTTAAGATATTTGTATATCTCCATGGACATTCCGGCCTTTATATGATCCAAAACATATCCTTCATGTATTCCGCTTATGTTTAACATGCTTCATCCCTCCATTTTAAGAGTGTCAGAATAAGTGCCATTCGCACGTACACTCCGTACTGTGCTTGCTTGAAATAAACCGCTCTAGGGTCGTCGTCAACCTCGACGGCTATCTCGTTTACTCTAGGAAGCGGGTGAAGTACAAGCATGTCGTCTTTTGCAAGCTTCATTTTTTCTGAGGTGAGGATGTAGAAATCCTTCATACGAACGTAATCTTCCTCGTTGAAGAATCTCTCCTTCTGTACTCTTGTCATGTATAAAAGGTCAAGGTCAGGCAAAGCATCCTCCAAACGCTCCATCTCAACAAACTCTATTTTGTTTTTCTCAAGTACTTCTTCACGAATATAATCAGGAATTCGAAGTTCCTCAGGTGAGATAAGTACAAATTTTACGTTGGAATAACGAATGAGTGCATTGATGAGAGAATGCACGGTACGACCAAATTTCAAATCTCCGCAGAGACCGATGGTAAGATTGTCCAAACGTCCTTTTAAAGAACTGATGGTTAAAAGATCTGTCAATGTCTGGGTTGGATGCTGATGTCCACCGTCACCGGCATTGATAACAGGAATTGTAGCTTTTGTGGTGGCTACGAGTGCCGCTCCTTCTTTTGGATGGCGGATGGCACATATATCTGCGTAACAGGAAATGACGGCTATCGTATCAGCTACGCTTTCTCCTTTCGCGGCCGAGCTAGAATCTGCTCCGGCAAAACCAAGAACCGAACCACCGAGACTTAACATCGCTGATTCAAAACTTAATCTTGTTCTTGTACTAGGTTCATAAAAACATGTTGCGAGCTTCATACCGTCACAGGCATGAGCATACTTCTTAGGATTTTTCTCGATGTCCTTAGCCAAATTCAATAGTGAATCCAGCTCTTCCACGGAAAAATCCAACGGACTGATAAGATGACGCATTGTTTTTCCTCCAATATGCTATTTTATTCCAAGTGATTATACACTAAAATGGTCTCGCACAACAACCACCACATAATAAATTTAAACATAATGCGGTGAGGCACCAGCTTCTCATACCGAAAAGCGGGCTTCTGTACATATCACCGTTGGCCTGATACCAGGATCCGCCAAACTCAAGTATCTGATAATACTGTCTGTACTCCATATTGCTTGGCTCAAGATTAATAGCCATGCCGGCGTGTTCCTTGGCGGTAATATTGTTTCCGAGTCCCGCGTTTGCCATTGCGGAATAATAATACCATCTGGCACCGCGGTTCGACGACTGTATGTCATTTAAAACATTTAAAGCCTCATTAAAAGCTCCGTTTCTGATATAATTTGCCGCAGCCTGCATGTGAACATCCGTCTCAAAGCCATAATTTCCGGTGCTTCCGGAGCTTCTGTTGTTTCCGCCGAAACCATAACTTCCACCAAAACCATATCCGCTGCCGTAGGAATTTCCGTAAGCATTTCCGTAACCGGTATAAGCTCCTCCGGACTGTTTTTCCTTCATAATCTGGCTGTAGGCTTCCTGAACCTGTTTAAACTTCTCCTCTGCGTTTGCCTTGTTTGGATTGTTGACATTTGCATCGGGATGATAAAGTCTGCTCAGCTTTCTGTATGCTTTTTTTATCTCTTCGTCGCTGGCGTTTGGTGTAACTCCCAGCACATCATATGGATTCTGAATCATAGTTTCTCTTATTCTTTATTCTGGCTTCTTCTATTCTTTTTATTGATTTTTGAAGAAGTAGCTTTTTTCTTTCGCTTGTCCTTGGCGGATTTTTTCAACTGAATGTATTCATATTTGCACCACACACCTGAGTAGATAATGTTTCTTAAGATGTCGGCATGAAGCACGATAGGAAGTCTCTCAAATGATTTGGCACACTCGGCCATCATGCTTGTGAGCATCTGCTTCACCACAGTCTCGTACTCCTGCTCATCAGAAAAATGCATGGTGATAAAAGGATTGAACTTACCCTTTTTCCTGTCTTTATCCAAGTCCTCATAGGCGTCCATTATATAAATGAACTTGCCAAGATAAAAAGCAAGAGTTCTAAGTTCATCCGCCCAGATGTCATTTTCATCCGGGACAAAAATTTCCTCAATCATCTCACCGGAAAGGCCTGAAAGAACATCTATGTTTTTCTCTCCGGAGCGCTCTGCCGCTGAAAGCTTTTTCAGGCATTCCTCAAGCTTTGCGGACTGACGCGGGTACTTTTCTTTGAGCTTTGCATACTCCTTTTCCAGGAAAAGAATTACCGCACGCTTGCCCACGTCCTTATCATCTTCCCAATCGTCAAAAAGATTCTGGTAAGTCAAAAGCACATTCATATCTGCCGCATACTCGACAATCTCACTGACATAGGCTCTCTGCTTCCTTGTCGGATGAAGCGCGCAGGTAAATACTTTTTCGTCGCTTTCCGGCTCGTAGAGTCCACTCAAAAGTACAATGAGAAAAGTCATGTCATAGTTTAAAAGCATCTGACCTTTCGGACCGTATTTCTCACGCAACATCTGGCAAAGTCCACAGTAGTAAGCCTGATATATTTCTCCGTTTTCAGTTGTAAGATCTGTTCTGTTTACATTTACATATCCAAACATTTTAAAAACCTTACCTCAACTAAATAGTAAAAAAATCAGCTTTTCTTGATAAACTCTGTCCTGCACTTCGGACATGTGATGCAGATTTTGCCATGTCCCTTAGGAACTCTTACAGTCTGTCTGCAGCTTGGGCAGTGATAGAATCTGTAAATCTTTCGCTGATTGAATCTTTCGCGTCGCTTGGTGATTTCTCTTTTCAGATTGTATCTGAAATCAAGATACTTGAGATTCTCCTCGCGTCGCTTCGGTATGTTTCTGGATAGTATCCTGTAATACATAAGAACTATGCAAACATATGTGGCAATTGTAAATATTCTGTTGTTTACAAACATAGATGCAAACAAACAAAAAATGATGGGGATTAAAAATGCCCTGGACAACTCGTCCATGCCATATCTCCCCATCATAAATCTCGCAAATCTCTGTCTCATATTTTCACCTTCCAAAACGTTTTCGTAAATTCTGAAATAATCTTACGACCCCAGTTTTTTCAAGTCAATATGAGCGAATTTCTTTTAAGAAACATTTTAGAAATGCTTTATTTTGGACTATTTAATTAACCTAATTTTTCTTTTCCACCCATGTATGGTCTTAATGCTTCAGGGATTGAAACACTTCCGTCGGCATTGAGATTGTTCTCCAAAAATGCGATGAGCATTCTAGGTGGAGCAACTACGGTATTGTTAAGTGTATGTGCGAAATACTTGTTTCCGTCTTTGTCCTTTACTCTGATTTTAAGACGCCTTGCCTGAGCATCTCCGAGGTTTGAACAGCTTCCTACCTCAAAGTATTTCTTCTGTCTTGGTGACCAAGCCTCTACGTCACAGCTCTTAACCTTAAGATCAGCGAGGTCTCCTGAACAGCACTCAAGTGTTCTTACAGGAATGTCAAGGCTTCTGAAAAGGTCTACAGTGTTCTTCCAAAGCTTGTCGTACCATTCTTTAGACTCCTCAGGTTTGCAGACAACAATCATCTCCTGCTTTTCGAACTGATGGATTCTGTATACACCACGCTCCTCGATTCCGTGAGCACCCTTCTCTTTTCTGAAACATGGAGAATAGCTTGTAAGTGTGTATGGAAGCTTCTCCTCCTCATTGATTGTATCGATGAACTTTCCAATCATTGAGTGCTCTGATGTTCCGATAAGGTAAAGATCCTCGCCCTCAATCTTGTACATCATGGCATCCATCTCGTCAAAGCTCATAACGCCTGTAACAACGTTGCTTCTGATCATGAATGGAGGTATTACGTATGTAAATCCTCTGTCGATCATGAAATCTCTTGCGTAAGAGATAACTGCTGAATGAAGTCTTGCGATGTCGCCCATGAGGTAGTAGAATCCGTTTCCTGCTACCTTTCCTGCAGCATCCAAATCGATTCCGTTGAATTTCTCCATAATCTCTGTGTGATATGGAATTTCAAAATCAGGAACAACAGGCTCTCCGAACTTTTCGATTTCTACGTTGCAGCTGTCATCCTTTCCGATAGGTACAGAAGGATCGATGATGTTTGGAATAACCATCATTCTCTTTGTTACTTCTTCTGCAAGCTCACGCTCCATGGCCTCGAGCTCTTCAAGTCTCTTGGCATCCTTTGCAACCTGCTCTTTAACTGCTTCAGCCTCTTCCTTCTTGCCCTGAGCCATAAGTGCACCGATCTGCTTTGAAATCTTGTTCTTGTTGGCTCTTAAGTTGTCTGCCTCCTGCTTAGCGACTCTTGACTTTGCATCAAGCTCTATTACTTCATCAACCAATGGAAGCTTGTGATCTTCAAACTTCTTTTTGATGTTCTCTTTAACCACATCCGGGTTCTCACGTAAAAATTTAAGATCTAACATATCTCTCTTTTTCTCCTCACTAAAGCATTCTGTTTATAAGATAAAGGCAGTTTACAACATGATTGTCCAATGTTCTCTGTCTGTATATCTTCGATGTAAATACAAGTTTTATGCGGGCTGTCACGCTCTTTCTCGATGCAAGAAGCAAATCCACAAGGGCATCCTTTTCCGGATCGTCTCTGTAGAGTTTCTTGAAATCTTCCAACTGACGTCCGAGTTTTCCGCGGCTCTTTTTAAGATATTCCCACTTATTTCTTATCATGACAAGAGTGCTTCTGCTGGCGCCAAGCTTGTTACCGCCGTGCTGTCTGTAATAAATAAAAGCATCCTCGTCAAAAATAACCGTTCCAATGTAGGAGGCTACAAGATAAGCCCACCAATCATGCCAGATTGCATGCTCCGGCAAATGTGTCTTGATATTATCAACAAGCTCCTTATTCATAACACAGGTACATCCGGTACAAATGGTCTCTATAAGAGCATTTCCAAAGCCCGCTGTGTACGAAGGCATGTTGCTGTTATCCAACGGATTGAGTTTTCCGTCGGTAAGTATCTGGTTACTGCAATAAAGCGCCGGCCCATCGACTTTTTCAAGTTTTTTTACCGCTTCCTCAAGTTTATTCGGAAGCCAATAATCGTCCTGATCGGAAAAAGCCACGTAATCAGCATCACTCTTCGCAACAAGATTTAAAAAGCTTTTGGTAAGTCCAATATTCTTTTCCGAAAAGATAACCAGCTTATCGTGGGTCTTTTGGTAATCATTTAAAAGCGAAACCGTACTGTCTGTGGAACCGTCGTCTCTAACCAGAACCTCGACTTCCGGATAAGTCTGGGCAAAAATGCTGTCCAGCTGCTCTATTATATATTTTTCTCCGTTATATGCAGACATAAGAACCTGCAGTTTCTTTGCCATCATTGTTCTCCTTATGTTTCCAAACAGATAGATTATATCGGCTTGACTTATAACGGTCAAGTTTTTATCTGAGCGGAAGGGAATTAGGGGCAGTTTCAAAGCAATAAACCGCAGCCCCAAGTTCGGATCTCAACAGTTTTCTGTTTTCTACTGTAGTGTATCTGTCAAGTTGGTTGGTCCATACTGAATACGGTGCATCAAACAGCGCAACACTAGGAGCCACCGTTCTGTAGAAATCAGCCTTCAAACCGCCGTTTCCGTGATGTCCCATCTGAAGGTAATCAGATTTGAGGAAATCTCCGTACTCCTCGAGGAGATACTCACTCATCTTCTTTCCGACATCTGAGCAGAAAAGCATTGACTGCTCTTTGTTTTCTATCTTGAACATCATCGAACCGTCGTTCAAAAGGTCGTCAGAAAGTTCATCCACATACTCGTCATATGCATTTAAGACGGTGAACGTAAGTCCGTCAAAATCCAATACATCACCTTTGTGTACATAGTTGATGTCCTCAATTCCAAGTGAGAGGAAATCGTTGTATGCATCCACCGAATCCCAGGAAGCTTCCTCCATAATGAGTTCAGGATCTGCCATATCCACTGTGTATATTTCTCCGATCTTTATTCCGTCCGGATTTTTGTATATTGCATTGAATACGGATATGTGGTCATCGTGCGGGTGTGTGAGTATCCATGCATCCACATCATTTCCCAACATCTTCAGTACATATCTCACCGATTCTTCATATTCCGGCATTCCGCCATCCACCAGTATGGTGTAGCCCTCTATATTCTGGATAACATAGCACATCTGCTGGTTTCCGTAGTAATCTCCGTACTGAGTTATAAGCCATACATCACTGTAATCCTCTGCAAGCGCATAAACAGCGTTTTCTCCGGCTTCTCCGACAATCTCAAAACCTGCCGCTGTGAGTATTGCTTTGCTGTTATCATCGTTTGGATAGATAACATACGGGATATCCCATCTTTCCATGTAGAACGCCAAAGCGGTTCCGCTTAGGTTTGTCTGGCTTATGGTGTCAAAAAGCTGTCTGGATCTCTCATCCATATCCTGCGCTCTCAACGCGTTTCTTCCGTACGGCATCTTTATGTTAGCATCGTATATTCTGACTTCGCAGAGCACATCTTCATCTGCCACGACTACCATAGGCTCAATGCCTTTTTGACTCGAATCGTCCTCTATGATGGTGCAAAGAGCAAGCGTCTCGGAATCCAATTTGTGAAGATTGAGCTTGTCTGCATATTCATATCTGTCATAAACAGCCACTCCGCTGCTCACTATCACCAACGCACCAAGCGCAACCAGCGCTGCTTTCTTTATTCTTCCCTCGGCTGAGGAAATCACCTTTGTCAGAGCATAGGCTATGATTATCTCGTCAGGCAGGAGCCAGAACATTCTCCAATAGACATCCTGACCTATCATAAGAGTTGCTATGACATAAGCTGTCGGTGGCAAAAAATACAACAGCCAGAAGATAATCGAATACCAGACAAAAGTTTTTTCCCTCACATCTCTCTTCTTGCGACCTTTGTATACGAGATACATAAAAGCAACTATGAAGACCGTGAGATATGCCGAGGTCCCGAAATATGTATTTAGTTTTAACCATGCATTACCAAATGCAAGTTCCATATATCATCCTCTTTTATTCTTTGTCGAAGTAACTATTTTATGTAAACGTATATCACTGCCAAAATAAGATTCGGAACGACGGCTATTACTGCCGGAATCCACGCATCAAGCTTTTTATTTACAAACAGGTATGTCAGCATTCCGATGCCAAGTGCCAGCGGTCCCATAAGTATACCCATTGAAGACACGTAAGCACAGGATATCATTAACACGAACAAATAAATGAATTCTCTCATCTTCACTTCTTTTGCATGTGAGATCAGAAATTCTATGATTGCCGGAATCAAAATCGCCGCAAGAACTGCTTTCCCCTGCCAAATTCTTACCGAAAGAACATTTCCCGTTGTTCGCACTGTGACAGAACCGAACTCATATATCAAAGCAATGAAAAATACAAACATACCCTGCTTTTTTGCGTCGTCCTTAAAGAGTTCCCTTGCTATGAGAAAAAGCACAACGTAGGCCGCAAGCACAAATACCAGCGGGATAAAGGTGTGAGCAATTATTGCCACATGAACACCGCTGATTTTTGAAAGAAAACTGTAAAACAATGGGAAAGGTGACAAAATGTATCTTGAATCAATCTCCGTATACAAGTCTCCCGTATATGGATTGTACTGATACATTGTATCCGTCGCCAGAGACGTACTTGCCGTGGCAAGGTAGAAAGCGTCATCATCGTTCGGATTCATCTTGAAAAAATAGAAAAACATCTGAAGCAGCATAATTGCGCCGGCCAACAACCAATATATGTTAAGCCCCTTCAGATTTTTTAAAGTTCCGGTAATATATGAAAACAGATTTTTTCTCTCTGTGATTATTCCAAGTAATATCAAAACAGCCAAAGCTATCTCCGCTGCTCTAACAAAGGAAGTAAGGCTGAAATGAAAATAGATCATAGGGAGAGACAAAAGTTCAAAACAGGCAAATATGCTTATCCATCCGTTTATGAACAGTCTCGCAAAAGATTTTTCACTTTTCTGCCAGGCCGTAAGCGGCAATCCGGTTAAAATCGGCACCAAAACTATAAGCGCCAACAATATGAAATATCTCATGTTTTTCCCCTACAATTTTGTTAGTTTCCAAAATATGCATCTACTCCGTTTGCCATACCTTCCGCCAGCTTGTACTGGTAATCGGAATTGTTAAGGTTGGAATCCTCTGTCGGATTTGTCATAAATCCCATCTCGACAATGGTTACCGGAACGGTGCTCCAGTTTATTCCGGACATGTTGTCCACTTCCGAAACGCCCTTGTTTGCGGCGCCCGTTGCATTGCAAAGTCCGTTTACGACCGCCTCTGACAATCGTCTTGAACTTGAATACAAATTACTGTTGTACGGATTTGACGATGTCATACACATGGTCAAAGCTCCATTTGTGCTCGAATCGTTAACTCCGTTTCCATGGAGTCTTATGAATGCTTCCGCGCCTGCATTTGTAGCAATTGCAGCACGCTCTGCATTACTTATATTAACATCATTGCTCTCTCGTGTCATCACCACAGTGTATCCTCTGTTCACAAGGACTTCCTTGAGTTTGAGAGCAACATTTAAAGTCATCTGATACTCAGGTATTCCTGTAGCAACACCTGTTGTTCCGCTTGAAACCTTGGCCTTTGTCTCGTTTGCTCCCGGTCCTATAGGTTCCTGCTCGCTGTTTCCGTGTGTCTGATGTCCCGGATCGATGCAGACTATATGTCCGCCGGTGACAACCTGAGCGGTTTCTGTTTCCGTATTGTTTTCTGTCTCTGTAGTGACCTCTGTCTCAGAAGCGATTTCGGTTTCTGTTTCAGTATAACTTTCCGAATTTAAGTCGTTTTCTGATGTTGTTTCAATTTCCGATGATGTGTCAATCTCCGACGCTGTCTCGGTTTCCGATGATGTGTCAATCTCCGACGCTGTCTCGGTTTCCACAACGGCTTCAGTCACCTCAGTACCCGAAGCTTCTGTGTTTTTGTCTGCTCCACAGGCAGTGACACTTGCCAAAGCAAGTGTCACTCCAAGTGTAAGTATAATCTTTTTTAATTTAATCATTTCTTACAATAATCCTTAGCCTGTAATGAATTCATGTTTATAATGACTTCATTTTTTCAATAAGGCTCATAAGCTTTGTGCCGTACTGTGTATCTGTTGCCCAGCTTCCGTTTCCAAGCTGCTCGACAACAATTGCTGTTCCTCTTCTGGCACCGTTTCCGTTTGCTCCGAAAGCAGCTGTCCATCTTGGGTCTACACAGGTCTGGCTCAATGCAGCCTTTGACGCATAACCTTTCATATGCTGAACCTGAGCTCTGATTCCGGTGGTAACGTCCGCAAATGTTGCTCCGCTTGCTCCGTCATCTGTTGCACCGAGTCCGCTGAAGTTACACTGTGAAGCTGCTACCTGTCCGCCAAACTGAAGGTATCCTGTCTCTACACAAATCTGTGCAAAGATAACCTCTGCCTTTACGCCCTCGGCTTTTGATTCTGCAATAACAATATCGCAAAACTTATCAAGTGTAGCTGCACCCTTGTCTGTGTATGTAGACGAAGGATATGATTTGCCTGATGCCTTGAACAGAGAAATCATCTGTGCCTTCGTTACCGCAGTGTCTCCCATAATTTCATAACCTGCCACAAGGCTGTATACTACTGATTCTGAACCGTAGCATGTTCCCGATGGAACTTCTGCTGTAGGTTTTACCTTGTAGTAATAGGTTGTATTCTTTGTGAGACCTGAGTCAGTAAAACTGTCTGTTTTAGAAGTTCCGACAAGACTGTAAATACCTTCTTCAGCATCGCTTCTGTAAATTGCATATCCGGTAGCATTTTCAATTGCCTTCCAGCTTAATGTAATGCTTCCGTCTGTTACAAATGTGTAACCGCTAATAGTTGTTGCAGCCATTGTCACTGCATAGCTTGCAGCTGACTTTGAACTTGTCTTTGTCTTGGTGTAAGACTGAATCTTGTAATAGTATTTGTTGCCTGCTTTAACAGTCTTGTCATTGTAACTTACTGTACTGTTATCCTTTATTGTAGCGATTTTCTCGTACTTTGAAGTACTGTTAACGCTTCTGTAGATATAATATCCACTGGCATTCTTATCTTTTTCCCAGGTAAGCTTAACCTTAGTGGTTGATGTCGAAAGAGTGGTTTTAAAAGCAGGTTTTTTGAGTGTCTTCTCACCCTTTGCTTTTCCAGGCTGTCCGTAATGCTTTTTACCGTCCACTTTTCTGATAACTACTATCTTGTAGTAATACTTCTGTCCCTCGGTAGGAACAGTGTCAGTATAGCTGTTCTTTGATGAACTAACGGTTCCGACAACTTCGTACTCGCCATCCTTCTTTGTGGATCTAAGGATTCTGTATCCGTTGCTTGCCTTAGCCTTATCCCACTTAACAGTAAGCTTGTTACTTGCAGAACTTGTAATAGTTTTAACGTTTACCTGATAAATAGCTTTTCCTGCAACAGGCTTTGAAGGGCTGCTGACTGAATCTCCTGCCACTGCCTCGACCTTATAATAATAAGTCTGATCTGTTGTGAGCTTCTTGTCAGTATAAGAGGTCTTGTTGGCATTTACAGTCTTAATCTTTGTATATGTACCCTTCTTTGAAGTACTTCTTAAGATGTTGTATTTCTTAGTTCCGTCAATCTTTGCCCATTTAATCTTGATTGATGTTGCCGATGTACTCTCAACAGATGTTATTGAAGGCTGTGTGAGTGTAGTCACCGACTTGACGTTGCTGTATGAGGAATAACCTGTACCGTAAGATGTAGTGCTTAATGATTTAATCTTGTAGTAGTATGTTTTCCCTCCGGTAAGCTTCTTATCTGTATAGCTTGTTGTAGAGCCTTTCTTTATAGTCTTTACAAGCTCGTATCCACTGTCTTTTGCTGTACTTCTGTACACCTCGTAACCTGTGGCATTTGTTACCTTTTTCCATTTAACTACCGCTTTATCGCTTCCTGATGCGGAAATGGATTTAATCTTAGGTGTTTTTAAAACGGCTACCTCTGCAACACTGCTTGCAGCTCCGGTTCCTGTAAGTTTTCCGCTCCGAGTATAAGCGTAAACCTTATAATAGTATTTCTGTCCTGCCTTTACGCTCGTGTCAGTATATTTAACGCTTGCATCTCCCGAAGTTGAACCGATGTTTGTGTAGGTTCCGTTGCTTGAAGTGCTTCTGTAGATGTTGTATCCGCTTGCACCGGTTACAGTCGTCCATTTCAGGTAAACACTGCTTCCGTCTTTCGCGTATGCCTTCTTAAACTTAGGTGCTTTAAGACATCTTCCCGCAACAACCGAAGAATATGTTCCGTAGCTGGTTGCATCATCTACTGTGGTATATGCTCTTACCTTGAAATAATAATCCGTGTTGTAGTCGGATACACTGACGATTCCGGAAGTTGTATCCTTGGATGTAATTGTTTGGGCAAGGCTGTATGTTCCGTTCTCGGAAGTAGCCATGTAAAGCTCATATCCGTCGGCAAGATCTGCCTTTTCCCATACTACCTTAACTTTCTTTGACGCTTCTGACACAGCACCCGTGATAACCGCTGTGCTAGGCACCTTTACCTTTGCGGCCGATGAAAGTGAACCTTCTTTTGTGCCGATTACCGTACTCAGTTTGTAATAGTAAGTAACGCCAGGCTCAACCTTTGTATCCTGATAATATGTTGTGTATTCGTTATTGATGGTGGCAATCTTCTTGTAATCGCTGTCACCTTTTTTTCTTCTGTAAAGCTTGTATGAAGAAACTCCGCTGACTGAATTCCAATAAACATTTACTGTGTTTCCGTCTGTCGCAACTGCCTGATTGATACCGATTCCCTTTGTGAGTCCGTAATACGCTGCGATTCCGCTTGCGTCAGCAACACCCAGTGCCTTGAGTCCGGCATCTGTGCTAAGGAAGCTTGAAACATCCGAAGCATTTGACATGTACGCATGCTCAACAATGATTCCGGTGAATCCGTTCTCTTTTGCTTTTCTTATGATGGCATAGTAATCAGCAACGCTTCCGTCAGTGTATTTGTATTCTGTAGAATTCTTGGTTGTTGTAAAACGTCCTGTAACTCCGATTGCTTTAAGCTTTGCCATAATCTGGCTGGCAAGATTGCTTCCGATTACATTTACACTTGAATTGTAATTTGAGTTCGGATAATAAATCTCTGCTCCTGAAATAGTGGTATTTGTATTCCAGTTGCAATGTATACTTACAATGACATTTGCATTTTTATTCTTTGCAAAGGCTACTCTGTCATCAAGTGATACATAGGTATCAGTTGTTCTTGTCATGTAAACCTTTACACCGCTGTATTTTTCAAGCTCAGTCTTGCAGTACGAAGCAATCTTTAAGTTGCAGTCTTTTTCTTTTAATGATCCTGAACTTGTTCCCGGATCTGTTCCGCCATGTCCCGGATCGAGCACAACTATAACATTTGCTCCGGTTGCGTCGACACTTCCGTCAGAAGTTGTTCCTGCTCCTGCTGCAGATAATGCTTCTTCAACTGACTGATTCAGTGGATTTCCGTTTACGTCTGTGCATACCAGCTCAACATCAGGAATCTCTTCATCCTCTGATACGATAACATCATCCGGATTAGTTTCTACATCAGTGTCCACACCAAATGAAGCTGTAATTCCGATGTTTGCAAAATCTGCCTCTGCACTTCCGTCAGCTGTCTTGTATGTGATGCCTGTGAGAACATACTCTCCCGCATCACTCAATGTGAAGCCAAATTTTGCAACAGCATCAAGATACTCTGTTGCCTCTATCTCGTATTCTTTGTTGTTTGTAGTGTTTGTTAAAACAAGTTTTGCCGATTTGATTACAGTTCCGTCTTCACCGATTCCAACCATAATCTCCTGGCTCTCTCCGGCGCTTATTGACGGGCTGTTTACGATGACAAAATTGATAAGAGCATCTGTCTCGGTTTCTGCCTCGGTCTCTGTTTCAGTTTCGGTCTCTGTTTCAGTTTCGGTCTCTGTCTCCGATTCAGTCTCGGTTTCTGTCTCAGTAACTGTTTCAGTTTCTGTTACAACTTCTGTCTCTGTTACCGTCTCTGTTTCTGCTATTGTTTCCGAGTCCGCTCCCTGTGTTTCAGTTTCCGTCTGAGGTGTGCTTTCTGTTTCAGCGACAGCCTCACTTTCTGTGACAGTCTCGGTTTCACTTTCTGTTTCATTTACTGTTTCTGTTGAGTTCACAGCCTCAGTTGAGTTTTCTGTCTCCGCAACAATTTCAGTTGTCTCTGTCTCTGCTGTTGAAACAACATTAGTTTCTGTTTCGGTTTCCGTTTCCAAAGTCTCCGTTGAAACGACACCTGTCTCAGTACTGCCTGCCGCATAGACATCTGTCGTGATACTTGTCGCGACCAGTGATACTGCAAGCAGCATAGCAACTAATCTTTTCATTTTCTCTCCTTTGCTATTACTTGTGAATTAAAGTTCCGGTGAAGCCATCCATAGCTTCTCTAGACTTGTCCAACTTAGTAATAAGCACGTTTCTCACTGCAGAATCACCGATGTATTCTATGGCAGCCTGAATCTTAGGAAGCATTGTTCCCTCCTCAAACTGGCCTTCGGCAATGTATTCCTTTGCCTTCTCCACAGACATTCTGTCAATCTGCTGTTCGTTTTCCTTTCCAAAGTTGAGACAAACCTTTTCCACTCCCGTAAGGATTACTAGCATATCTGCGTCTACCAAATCCGCAAGTCTGCCGGCTGCAAGGTCTTTCTCTATTACTGCCCCTGCTCCCTTAAGAGTGTTGTCCTGAACCAAAACGGGTATTCCGCCCCCACCACTAGCGATAACAACCTGATCTGCTTCTATGAGTGCTTTTATTGCATCAAGCTCAATTATATCCAAAGGCTTCGGTGCTGAAACGATTCTTCTGAATCCTCCCTCTACCTCGGTGACATGATTGCCCTTCAATTCTTCTGCTTCCGCCTCCTCTTTTGTAAGCAGACGTCCTATGACCTTTGAAGGATGATAAAACGCATCATCATACGGATCCGCAGTGACCTGTGTGAGCACAGTAGACACTGTCTTGTATACTCCCCTATTTAACAATTCGGTCCGTATGGCATTCTGAAGGTCGTAGCCGATATATCCCTGGCTCATGGCTGAGCAAACGGACATAGGTGTAGATGTATATTCCGGATGTAATTTGGCAAATTCGGACATGGCTGCATGAATCATGCCAACCTGCGGTCCGTTACTGTGTGTAATTACAACACGGTAATCATCTTCGATGAGATCAGCTACAGCACCGGCGGTACGCATAGTTGCCTCTTTTTGCTCCGGAAGTGTTGTTCCCAGTGCATCATGTCCCAACGCTATAACTATTTTCTTTTTTCTCATAAGACTACTCCTTCACATGTCAATTCTTGTGCTTTATTTATAAAAAAAATGCAAAAAACACATCATCTTGATTTTAGCACAGCTGATATTTTATTCAAAGTGCTAATTCTGTTTTGTTCAAACACTATTGTCGTTTTTAGTCCTTGCGTCGTGCAAACGGCTTTTTAATATAAACGAATGCGCCTGCCGCAATTGCAAAAACAACCACCCACAGCATCAACTCGTTGCTGTCATACGTTTTCACACCTACTGCGTCTATAACATCTGTTGCCTCGGTAGCGGATTGCTCTCCTGAAGAGTTTCCGCTGTTATTGCTATTATTATCATCATCGCTGTTCGGCTTTTCGGTTTCTGTCTCAGTCTCCGTTTCTGTTTCGGTTTCTGTCTCGGTTTCCGTCTCTGTGTTTTCCTCAGCAGATGTGTATTTCGTAAATGCCTTTATTCTTGCCGATGCATTTATATCGTTAAGGTCTGTCCATGTTCCCGCTTTATAAGCAAAGCTCTGGCCCGCCTCCGTGACATTGGTAAATTTAATCCAGTTTCCGTTTTGGCAGGTGGTATCGGCAAAATAATTGATATCATTTCCGCTCGTCTTGTTTAAAGTGATTACAACAGCAAAGGTGTCTCCGGCCTTTAGAGTTATCTCCTCGTCCAAATCCACCGTGTAATATCCTGCGTAACCGGTATTTCCTGTCTGCGCTTCTGAGAGAAGAGCGGTTCCGGAAGTAGGCACCGTCGAATCTGAAGGATTCTTGTAAATCTGAATGCTGTAATTTACTGCCGTGTCAAACAATGCAAATGAAACGGCAGAAAGTTTCTGGTCATACTCACTGTCTGAAGGTACGGTAAAAACGTTTGCTATTGCCCCGTCCGACTCCACGGTAAAAGTAGTGTCGGTAAGATGCATACAATTGTAGGCGCTTCCCGTTCCATCATACTGATAATTCAAATCATAGTCTGTGCCGGAAGAAAAATCATACACATATGCTCTGGCACTGTTTTGATTGGTGTTGAGCGGATTTACACAATTGTCTTCATAAGAAAGATAAAAATATCCGTCATCTCCCCAACCATCACCAAAGCTGTTTTTTGCTATCCACGCGCCGTTTCCGTCAGGCTTGTTCTGAGATACATTTGAACCGGTGGAGTTGAAATTATCCTTTGAATAATTGTCATCCCAACCTACCAGGTAAACGGAATGATTCACAGAATTACCCGAGCCAAGCGGTCTGTAATACGAATTTGTAGTCTCATAAAAGCAGTTCTCATTTGTCGTATTGCTGTAATACAGGTTTACAACAACACCTCCATAAGTTTTTATCATCTGCTTTACTATATTCACTGCATCAGCATCACTGAAATTAATCCAATAAGAATTCTTAAGCTGTGCAACAGTATTGTACTGAGTTCCCGACAAAGCGGCCTCGTCATCCATAAAAGTTAGCGTAGCCAGGCTCTCAAGTGCCGGTGAAACTCCTGTAGCCAAAGCAAATGTTGTAAAAATACAGTTCGAGCCCACATTGATATAGGTTGAACCGGAGATGTTTTCGTTTGTGTCACCTGTTATATTTCCCAATGCGTCGTCTGTCATATGATAAAAAGAGTAGACAAACTGCGCCTCTGAAAGATCAAGTTCAGAATCTGCCACGTTGTTGTCGGACAATACAACACTCTTCTTAGAAAGTGAAGTCTCCGCAGCTGCCATCTGTGAAAAAGCCCAACAGGTATTTCCGTAAAGTGTCTGATCCTTCACATCCGTAAGGTATCCAAGAGTTCTTGGGTCGTAGCTGCTGTCGGAAGTTCCCGATGTGAGTTTTTTATTTGAATTCGAATAAACCAAACCGTAAGCGTAGCTGTCCTTCTCGTTGTCGGCTATACCTATGGCATCCAATTCATCCTCAATGGATGGAACCGCGAAATCATAGGTAGGCGAAGGGAGCTCCGGCTCGCCGATGGAATCGCCGGTAAGCTCTGTCTCTGTTTCCGGTTCGGATTCTGTTTCGATTTCTGTTGATGTCTCGCTTGATGTTTCTGTTGCCTTTTCGCTTGATGCCTCGTTAGAAGCTTCTGTAGTCTCTTCACTTGATGATTCATTAGAAGCTTCCGTTGAGTTTTCAGTCTGCATTTCACTTGAGATATCGGTTAACGATTCTTCTGCAGTTTCACCTGATGCCTCATTTGAAGTTTCTGTGCTTGTTTCACCTGATTCTTCACTCGAAACCTCTGTTGTCACCTCGCTTGAAACTTCGGTTGATGTTTCGGTCTCGATTTCCGTTTCAACTTCTGTTGAAGTCTCAGTCTCGGTTTCTGTTTCAGTCTCTGTGGCTGCAGTAACCGGAATATAAGACGCAAAAAGCGATGCTGACAGTGAGAACACTGTCAGTATCGCCATTAAAGATTTTCTTGTTAATCTATTATTTTTCATTTCACTCTCACTTTTTTCCAAGAGTTACGGAAAGTGTCATTTCCTCATAAGCTCCGTTTACGGACCTCTGTATTACAACATCAACGGCTGTTCCAGCCTCATAATACTGTAATATATCCTGGATTTCTTCCATAGTTGTAATGTTTCTGCCGGCAAAGCCTGTGATAATATCTCCCTGCTGCAAACCTGCAAGCTCTGCTGCGGAGCCGGATACTATCTTGGAAACATAAACACCCTGAGGCATTCCGTATGTATTGGCTGCCTCCTCGGAAACATCCACTCCGGAAACTCCAAGATATCCCACCTTGGAAGCATCCACAAGCTCTCTTGTCATAAGTTCGTTCAAAATGGTTAAAGCCTTTGTCGAAGGGATTGCATATCCCATTCCTTCCACAAGTGTATCGGATGTCTTTACCGAATTGATACCGATAACCTCACCGTTTATGTTCAAAAGGGCTCCACCGCTGTTTCCCGGATTGATGGCTGCATCTGTTTGTAAAAGTTCACTTGTAACCGTAACTCCTGTAGTATCATCGCTCACAGTAATCTCTCTGTCAAGTGCGCTGACGATTCCTGTTGTTACCGACTGACCGTAACCCAACGCATTTCCTATGGCAATTACAAATTCTCCCTGAGAAACATCATCCGAATCGGCAAAAACAGCTATTCTGATCTGCTCCTTTGTCTCGTCGCTAATGCTGTCCTTGCTCACACTGATTACAGCAAGGTCAGTAGTTGCATCAGTCCCTTTAACCTCTGCGCTAACCGATGTACCGTCAATAAATGCAACTGTGAGAGTATCTGCATTGCTAACCACATGGTTGTTTGTAGCTATATAAAGATTGTCATCATCCTGTCCCATGATGATTCCCGAGCCTGCGCTCTCACTCTCGTATGACTGTGTCATTCCGAAAAAGCTCTGGTACTCATAAGTTCCGATATTTGTGATAGCCACGATACTAGGCATTGCATTTTCAACCACTTCAGAAACATCCGTAACAGTGTCTATTTTGATTGATTCTGCTGTGGCAGCCTCACTCTCAGACTCTGCCTCTGACTCACTTCCATCTTCGGAAGTTATATCCTCTTCGTTAGTTGCAAGACTATTGCTAAACGCAACTAGTTTTGAGATACCTGTTGAAGTGCCTGCAAATGCAATTAAAGAAATACAGATAAAAACAATTGCCAACAATAAAGCTTTTATTCCTTTTGAAAAAATGCCTCCATTGTTGTTTCCTAAGTTATCGCTTCCCGTGAAATTCTCCGAATCGGTATCTGTTTTATAAAATGCGCTTCTATCATAATTCGTTTGGCTGAAATTGTTTTCGCCGTTGTTATTATCTCCGTTGTAGTTATATTCCATTTACTACACTTCCTTTCAGGCTTACTAAAAATATAATATAGCCTTTCTTTGTGACATTTTTGTGAAATTGCATGCCTTGCATGAACAAAGATTTGTTCTACAATGCTATTCAAAAAAAAGGCCACGCCTTTTGGCGCGGCCATAGTTTTTATTCTGTAGTAGCCGTGAGCGGATTATCAACACGGGTTGCTGACTCTGTGGTACAGCCTGTATAGTTCTTAATCTCATCACTGACGCTCTGTACGGTCGATGATGGACTGTAATTGGTCTCATCAAAGAGATACTCATGAAGCTCAATAACGTTTGTCTCAAGGTCACATGGAACAACAAGACTTCCCTTGCTTCCGTATGTACCGGTTGTAAGTTCAAACGGCCATCCCTGTGTACCTGTGAGTTCGTAATTCATTGAATTTGTTGCAAGGCTTATAAGCTCTGTGCTGCTCAAGTTTGTGCTGATGTACTCAAGCATTGTATCGATGAGCGAATTCAATGTGATGATATTTGAAGACTTAACCTTCTCAAGCATCTTTGTAAGAACCGTTCTCTGTCTCTCGGTTCTCTTGAAGTCGTCTCCCGATGTGTAACGAACTCTTGCATATGCAAGTGCCTGTACACCGTCTACAGTGTAAGTTCCTCCGCTTGTAAGAAGTGCCGAATTGCTTCCTGTAACCTGATTAATCTCAGGAATATAAATCGTGTTCATGTATTCGATTTCTTCATCGGTAAGCGTGAGTTCGATACCTCCGAGAAGATCAACCGCTGCCACCAATGCATTGAAGTCAACGCACACATAATCTGTGATGGCAAGGTCAAGGTTTTTGTTTAATGCAGCTATGGCTGATTTAACACCGTTCTTTGAGTAAGCGGCATTTATCTTCTGATAGCTTGTGTCGTATACGTTGAGGTATGTATCTCTGTATACTGAAAGAATCTTAAGTTCCTTAGTGTCATTGTTGATAACAAGGACCATGATACAGTCGGAGTTTCCTCCGTCGTAAGATCCAACTTCTCTGTTGTCGAGTCCGTAAAGTGCTATACATTTATATCCGCTCAGCACTTCCTGGGTCTCTGATGAAAGCTCGTTAATTTCGGCTTCCTCTTTAGAAATATCCTCGCCTTTCTCTACTTTTCCAAGCTTTGAATAAACGAAAAGTCCTACAAGCAAGAGCACTAAAACTAGAAGCTCTATAACGAAAATTACAATCTTTCTCGATGAAGATTTCTTCTTTCTTTTTTTACTCATAATATCAGTTTATCGAGCCCTCCGGCTCACTCCTTTTCAAATTTCAGTCAAATTCAACTATATAACTATTTCACATTTCTGTCAAATTATTACAATTTTATTACATAGTCTCCTGCATTCCTTTAAAAACGAGGGTTTAGCGGGATTTTTGCACATTTTTCTTTATAATCTCCCCAAGAAAAACCAGCCTGTTTTTAATCATTACGGGAAGGCTGTTATGCCCGAAATCAGAGACATTTTCGTCATGTCTCCTGTACAAAAGAAGCTTGTTTTTTATAAAAATTGTATCACGGTATTTTATATCGCAGAGCACACCAATCCACCAGTCGTGCATCTCGATATTGTCCGGTATCGGAAGCACCATCTCCCTCACTTCGTTTGTAAAAGCCATGCAGCAACCCATGTATCTGTTTTTGATCATGTTCCTCAAGAAGCCGCTGCCGCTTCCCCTGTATTCAAAAAAAGATGGCATTATCTCTTTCTTCAAATCCTCATTTACGACCTTTGCATCATGAACCACAAGATGCCTTCCCTCTTCAAGAAACGGAAGAACAACCGAAACTTTTTCATAGGTCCACACATCATCCTGATCTGCGAGAAAAATATAATCTCCCGAGCATTCCTTGATGGCATTTCCAATGTTCTGCTTAATGCCCTTTCCGGGGCCCTTAACAATTTTAAGGCTCACATTTCCCGTGTCCATCTTTTCGATAACCGATAAAGTGTCATCAGTTGAGCCGTCGTCGGAAACCACTATCTCATCGCCGTCGCGAAGGTTCTGCAAGATACTGCCTATCTGTTCCTTTATGTACTTTTCACCATTGTAGGTGGCAACCGCCACGGAAATTCTTTTTTCCATCAGCTCAAAAATACCTTTTCGTAACTGTCGTTAATATAATCTACGGAATAGGCTTCGCTTATTCTTTTTCTTGCCCGCGCTCCGTAGTCTGCTATCTCACTTTCACCAAGCAGGTCTGCATTTTCTATAACACTTGCAAGATTTCCGGCTGTCTTGTCAAAATAAACAGCTGCGTTTTCTCCTACTTCCCTGTTAAATCCAACATCAAGAAGAATGTTTAAATCGGTCGATGCCAAAGCTTCGAGGAGTGAAGGATTGGTTCCTCCAACCTCGTGTCCGTGGATATATGCAAATGCTCCTCTTCTTATAGCAGAGAGCAGTTCCTTGTCATAAACCGTTCCAACGAATTTTATCCTCTCGTCGCGGTCAAAACCGGTCTTCTCTTTCAAGTTTCTGTAAAACTCGTTTTCTTCCACATTTGTGACAATGGCAAGATTCTTAGTTGTTTTGGACTTCATGAATTCTTTTATCATGGTCTCGTAATTGTTTTCCGGAACGAATCTTCCCACTATGAGGTAGTATTCTTTTTCTTCGATTCCTTTTTCCTTGCACCAATCGGCATATTTGTTTTCAGTCTCCCGGTCATTTGTTTCTTCCGGGACCTCCGCGCCGTACGCTATGAAGCAGGTGTTTGGCTTGTATGCCCTGTAGGTGTCTCTTATGTATTTTTCAATATTTTTTGAGTCGCAAATCAAAAGGTCGGCATTTTTTACCATAAGCTTCTCGGAAAATCTCCAATATCTTCTGATAGCTTTATTCCACTTTGCTCTGAGCCACTCGTGCCCATCCGGATTTACATATACCTTTCCGCCGAGCTTTCTCATTTTGCTGTTCAACGCTCCGACAAAAGGTCCTATCCTGCAGGCAAGAATATAAATGATAGGTGAAGAAATATTGTGCTTTTTGATGTAGGAAAGACAGTATCTGTAGGCCGCTATGTCGTACCATACCGCTTTCGCAGGCCCGATTTGCGGTACACGCAAAGTGAAGGTGTGTGCGCCGTTGTACTCACCTTCCCTGTCTTCGTCGCCCATGCAGGCAACATGGTATTTTATTTCTTCCGATTTTTTACCGGTCACAAGGGCATCGACAAAGGACTCAAATCCGCCGTATGATGCCGGAATCCCCTTGCTCCCGATTATAAAAACATGTTTCATTATTTTTTCTTTCCGATTATTAAAAATAGCCCCGAATTTTCCATACAATTTCCAATTGTTTTTTATTTGCCTTCATGTTTACCGCATGGAATAAGTCTTTCCGGCCTCAACTCTAAGGCTTGGCGAGTAAGCCGGATCGTAAGAAGCTATGCAACCTTTACACAACTCAAGGAAAAGCTTCTTCTGACTCGCATCTTCCCTTAAATCTTCGTGATACGCATTGCTTTTCACAGAATAAGTAACCTCAGGGTCAATGACAATCCTTCCGAACGCTCTCATTCTTAAGCATGAAGCCATATCAAGGTATTTTCCTTTAAGGCCTTTATCTTCAAGTTCCTTGCGTATCTCAAGATATTTCGCATGAAACTCTTCTTTCCAAATGACTCCGTCAAACCTTACGGCGCTCACATCCTTAGGGATGACTCCATGCAAAAAGTATCCCTTGTAAACAGAAGGTATTCCTCCACAAAGATCTGCCACGTTTCCATCTTTATCGTAGGCAAGTCCCACCGAAACAACCTTGCCTCTTTCGTCAACCAGACGAGGTGCGACGGCTATAACGCCGTCGTGAGCCAAAATTTTTGCAAGAGATTTCTCATCCTCAGTTGAAAGGTCATTTGATGAATCGGCCGTAGAAACAACATATTTCACATTGGATAGCTCATCATACTCCACATGATAAACACCGAGATTCGTGGTTGTCGAAGCTTTTCCATGCTCTCCGATTGCAGAAAGATAATTCTCAATCGCTCTGCAGCCCGCATCGAAAGCATAAGATTTATTCTCACTGTGTCCCGCTGTAGAGCCCTCATGTATTCGCCAATGATATAAAATCTTCGGCACGTGGGTAGGCTTAGCACCTTCCTTTAGGCATCTCAACACAAAATCATAGTCCTGAGCACCGTCAAAATCGTTGTTTAATCCGCCGGTCAAATCCACCAGATTTTTTGAAAACATGAGGAAATGACAGAAATAATTGTTTCTTCTGACAAACTCCTCATTAAAATCAGGCTTGAAATGAGGCCTTGAATACTCGTAAGGCGCACCTGAAATCTTGTCCTCATCGGAATAAACGATAGCAAATTTTCTGTCTGCCTCGTCGTACTCCGAAATCTTTTTAACCATCTCAAAGAGAGCATTTGGTGTGATTATATCGTCGTGATCGATAAGAGCAACATACTCACCCATTGCCTTCTCAAATCCCTGGTTTGTGTTTATGCTTATTCCACCGTTTTTTTCGAGTTTGTAACGCTTTATGCGAAAATCATCATACGTCTCGCAAACAGTCTTTACCGCATCAGAAGCTGATGCATCCGCGAGAACCAATTCAAAATTACCATAGGTCTGCGCCAGAACTGAATCAATCAGTTCTCTTAAAAAAGCTTCAGGCGTCTCGTATGTCGGTACAACTATGCTGACCAAAGGCTTGAATGAGAGTTTTTCATATTCCTCTCTCTGTGATTCAAGTTCCTCCGCAGTCGGCATGAATTTTACATATTCTGTTTTGTAAGAGAGCATCGGTGAAGT
>JAILLZ010000071.1 GCA_024692885.1 Lachnospiraceae bacterium
CTTAACCTTTTTAAATTGCAGAGTATGACATTCGAGGAACCTGATTTGGATACCTTTAAGGGACTTTCTTTGGCGTATAAAGCAATAGACAAAGGCGGAAATATACCGACAGCCTTTAACGCGGCAAATGAATTTGCCGTTGCAAAATTCCTTGACGGAAAGATTGGCTATTTAACGATAACAGATATGATAGAAGCTGCAATGGACCATTGCAACTTTATTTCAAATCCTTCGGTAGAAGATATATTAAATACTGAGCATGAAGCTTATGAGTTTTTAGAGGGCAGGTGCTGATTTGAGATTTTTGGTAGCAATACTGATTTTTAGTATAATAATTCTTTTTCATGAACTGGGGCATTTCCTTTTTGCCAAGAGAGCGGGAATCAAGGTTAACGAGTTTTGTCTCGGCCTTGGACCTACTATTTGGGGAGTTCAAAAAGGAGAAACCTTTTATTGTATAAAAGCACTTCCGTTTGGTGGCGCATGTATGATGGAAGGGGAAGACGGCGAGATAGATGGATCGGAAACTTCGTTCCAGTCAAAAACGGTATGGCAGAGAATCTCTGTTGTAGCTGCGGGACCGGTTTTCAATTTTATAATGGCTTTTATCTTCTCATTCATAATCCTCATGTGTGTGGGCTATGATGTTCCGGTTATCACAGATATCATGGAAGGATATCCGGCTGAAAGCGCAGGCTTAGAGGCAGGGGATGTTATCAAATCCATAAACGGAAAGTCCATACATTTTTACAGGGAAGTTTCCAACTATCTCGTTTTTCACAGTGGTTCCGAGTCGTTGGATATTGTTTATGTGAGAGATGGTGAAGTTTATGAAACAACCATTATTCCGGAGTATAGCGAGGAAGAAAACAGATATCTTATAGGAATATACAATGATTACAGCAGAGTAAAGGTCAATGTTTTATCCGGCCTGAAATATGCTGCTTTTGAGGTCAAATATTGGGTGGATACCACTTTTATGAGTCTTCGTATGCTTGTAATGCGACAGGTTTCCTTGAACGATGTGAGTGGACCGGTTGGTATTGTTAAAACCATTGGTGATACTTATTCGGAAAGTGCTTCGCAGGGATTTTTCTATGTGTTTATCAATATGTTGAACATTACAATTCTTCTCTCGGCTAATCTTGGAGTTATGAATTTGCTTCCGCTCCCGGCTCTCGATGGTGGAAGACTGGTATTTTTGATTATCGAGGCTATCAGAGGAAAGCGTATACCGCCTGAAAAAGAAGGATTGGTGCACGGAATCGGCATAGTTCTTTTGATGTTATTAATGGTTGTCATTATGTTTAATGATATAAGAAACATCGTTATCAATTAACGGAGGGAATTCTTTTGAGTAAAATCGTAAAAATCGGAGACAGGGTAATTGGCGGAGGAAACCCAATACTTATCCAGTCCATGACAAATACTAAAACAGAGGATGTGAAAGCGACTGTAGAACAGATTAAGCGTCTTGAGGCAGTCGGTTGTGACATTATCAGATGCGCCGTTCCCACAGAGGAAGCCGCACGTGCATTCAAGAGTATCAAAGAGAACATAAATATACCTCTTGTTGCGGACATCCATTTTGATTACAAGCTTGCCATTCTTGCTATGGAAAACGGAGCTGACAAGATTCGTATCAATCCGGGAAATATAGGAAGCAAAGACAAGATAAAGGCTGTAATAGATGTAGCCAAGGAGAGAAATATCCCTATTCGTGTGGGAGTTAACAGCGGTTCTTTGGAAAAAGATATCGTGAGTAAATACGGCGGTGTTACAGCTGAAGGCATTGTGGAGAGTGCTCTTGACAAGGTTGGAATCATCGAGGACATGGGATATGACAATCTTGTAATAAGTATAAAGTCATCGGATGTTATGATGTGTGTTAAGGCACATGAACTTATAGCAAAAAAGACAGACCATCCTCTTCATGTCGGAATTACCGAAGCCGGAACTATCATTTCCGGAAACATTAAATCAGCAATAGGATTGGGACTCATCCTGCATCAGGGAATAGGAGATACAATCAGAGTATCCCTTACCGGAGACCCTCTTGAGGAGATTAAATCCGCAAAGCTCATTTTGAGAACATTGGGACTCAGAAAAGGCGGTATAGAAGTTGTTTCTTGTCCTACATGCGGAAGAACCTCCATTGACCTTATCGGTCTTGCAAATAAGGTTGAAAACATGGTTGCCGACATTCCTCTTGATATTAAAGTAGCGGTTATGGGATGCGCCGTTAATGGCCCGGGAGAGGCAAGAGAGGCAGACATAGGAATCGCCGGAGGAAAAGGAGAAGGTCTTATCATTAAAAAGGGTGAGATTTACAAAAAGGTTCCTGAAGCGGAGCTTTTAGATACACTTAGGGATGAATTATTACACTGGGGAGAGAGATAATTGAAAGACAGGTTTTTTGAAGTTTTTCCTACTCTGCAAGTGAATAGCGATACAAAAGATTTGTTGAATGAAATGGAAGTCTCAAAAGTAGCTACGAATCGTGACAGAACCACGATTCGTATCTATCTTTCGGGACACTTTTTGGTTGATAAAAAGACACTTTTTTCACTTGAAAAAAGCATCAAAGAACAGCTGTTTAAGGATTCAAAAGTAAAGATTAAGATCATCGAAAGATTTGATCTTTCAGAGCAGTACACCTTCGATACACTTCTTGATATGTATAAGGAGAGCGTGCGCTTTGAACTCGAGAATTACAGCCATTTAATAAGCAGCATGTTTGAAGCGGCTGATATAAAATATGATTCCGAAAACAGAGTTACCGTTGATCTTCCGGATACCATAGTAAACAGAAGCAATGCGGATGAGTTTGTTCATATTATGGACCGTATTTTCAATGTGAGATGCGGGCTTAATCTGAACTTTGTATGTACATTCAATAAGGAGGTACCTCAGTCGCTTATCAATATTTCCGATGAACAGCTTAAAGCACAGGTTATAAGTATTACCGAGAGAGCTTTAGACAGTGAAAACAATAAAACTGCCGAAAAAGAAGCCAATAATTCCTCGGAGAAGAACAAAGCAGTATCCGAAGCCAAGTCCGCCGGAAAAGGAAATGCAAATAATGGATTTTCAAAAGGAAACTTCCAGAAGGGCGGTTTCAGAAGACAAAAGCTTCCTGATTCACCGGATGTCATTTACGGTCGCAATTTTGAAGATGAAGAACTTACAGATATAGTCAATATCGATGGCGAAATCGGTGAAGTTGTTATCAGAGGACAGATTTTGTCTGTTGATACAAGAGAAATTCGTGGCGAGAAAACAATAATAATATTCTCTGTTACCGATTTCACCGACACCATAGTGCGCAAGGTTTTTACGTCCAATGAGCAAAGGGACGAACTGCTTGCCGAAATCAAAAAAGGAAACTTTGTAAAAATTAAGGGTGTAACAACCATCGATAAATTTGACGGCGATCTCACAATAGGTTCCATTGCGGGAATTAAGAAAGCCACTGATTTCAGAACTCCAAGATTGGATGCAAGTCCTGTAAAGAGAGTTGAGCTTCACTGTCATACAAAAATGAGTGACATGGACGGGGTATCCGATGTCAAGGATATTATCAAGCAGGCAATGAAGTGGGGGCATAAGGCGATAGCTATCACCGATCACGGCGATGTTCAGGCTTTCCCTGATGCTAATCATGCTGTAAGCGACGATTTTAAGGTTATATACGGTGTCGAAGCATATCTCGTAGATGATTTAAAATCTGTGGTTGTAAATTCAAAGGGACAGAGTCTCGATGATACCTATGTGGTTTTTGATATAGAGACGACAGGATTTTCGCCTAACATCAATAAAATTATAGAGATTGGTGCCGTTAAAGTCGTTAACGGACAGATTACGGATAAGTATTCTACATTTATCAATCCGGAGGTTCCTATTCCGTTTAACATAACAAATCTAACCAGCATCACAGACGATATGGTTATAAATGAAAGAACCATAGATGAGGTTCTGCCGGAGTTTTTGGAATTCTGTGACGGTGCGATAATGGTTGCACATAATGCCGGATTTGATATGAGTTTTATCATAAAAAATGCGGAACTGCTTGGCATAAACAGAGAGTTCACATACGTTGATACAGTAGGTTTGGCCAGAATACTTCTTCCTGCGTTAAGTAAGTATAAGCTGGATAACGTGGCAAAAGCTTTGGGTGTATCTCTGGAGCATCACCACAGAGCAGTTGATGATGCAGGTTGTACAGCAGAGATTTTCGTAAAGTTTGTGGAGATGCTTAAAGCAAGGGATATCTTTGACCTTGAAAAAGTAAACGAGGCCAGTGCCTCAACTCCTGAGCTTGTAAAGAAACTCAATACATATCACGCAATAATACTTGCCACCAACGATTTGGGAAGAATAAACCTTTACAGGCTTATATCGCTTTCTCATATCACTTATTATCACAAAAGGCCGAGAATCCCTAAATCTGAGTTTGATAAATACAGGGAAGGACTGCTTTTAGGTTCTGCCTGTGAGGCTGGTGAGCTTTACAGAGCCATCTTAAACGGTAGGGATGATGAAGAAATATCAAGGCTTGCCGAATACTACGATTATTACGAGATTCAGCCAATTGGAAATAACGAGTTCCTTATCAGGGAGGAGGACAAGAGTCCATTAAGTACCATAGAGGAACTTCAGGAGATAAATCAAAAGATAGTTAAGCTTGGCGAACAATATAACAAACCTGTCGTTGCCACCTGTGACGTCCATTTCTTAAATCCTGAGGATGAAGTATACAGGCGTATCATAATGGCCGGAAAAGGTTTTAAGGATGCAGATAATCAGGCACCTCTTTATCTTCGTACCACTGAGGAAATGCTTAAAGAGTTTGAGTATCTTGGTTCGAAGAAAGCGGAAGAGGTTGTTATTACCAATACCAATCTCATCGCGGATATGTG
>JAILLZ010000072.1 GCA_024692885.1 Lachnospiraceae bacterium
TAACCAATCGATTCAGAGATTTTATCATCTCGGACTGCTCGCCCTTTTTCGCCTTTGTCGCCTGAAGTGTAAGCTTTGCCGCGTAGGAATCTCTTCCTACCTTCTCGAGTCTTGCGGTACATTTTCCGGAAACTATAAAGCTTCCCGACAAAAGCTTATCCCCTTCAACTTTTGAAATCTCATCGCTCTCTCCAGTGATCATAGACTCGTTTACGGACACTTCGCCCTGCAAGACCTCTGCGTCGGCCGGAATCTGATCTCCGGATGAAAGCACAGCTATATCATGCAAAACAAGATGCTCTGCTTTTATTTTTTTCTCCTCGCCCTCTCTTATGACCTTGCATGTCGGGGCATTCAAAATCGTAAGATCATCCAGCACCTTTTTTGCCTGGATTTCCTGAAAAATACCGATGCATGTATTTGCGATTATTACAGGCAGGAATGTCAGGTCTCTGAATGAGCCTGCTGCCACAAGAAGTATTCCCAAAACAAGAAATATGAGGTTGAAATATGTGCAGACATTTTGCCGCACTATCTCTTTCACGGTCTGGGTTGAGGAATCTACCTTTTCATTTACCGCACCTGCACGCACCCTATCTGCAATTTGTTCTCTTGTAAGCCCTACTTTGGGGTCTATATATACTGCCTCAAAACTTTCGTCCCAACTCATTGTAAAATACGTTTTCTCCCTTGATAAAATAATCAAATTATATCAAACATTATAAGGTTTTATACACAGAAGAATTTTAAGTAAGCAAGCAACAGTCAAAATATAATTGATGAAACACAAGACTGTATAATTAATAGTGTTCTTTTTGATGATTCTTGCATCCATGTTTTGCCCCACAAATGATTTAACTCAAAAAACAAAGTAATTCTTCTTCTAGCGTCTCAAAATCATGAATTCCTAAATCGTACAATTCACGCTCAACCTTCGGATCCTTGGTGAAGCTGCTCATCTTCGGAGGATTGCTCGGTGCAATGACGAACAACTTGCCTTCCTCCTCAGCTTTTCTCATATTTCGTGTTGTGGTCTGATACATCACATGTCGGTTGTCGATGGCATTTATCATTGCAGGAAAATCCTTAAGAATCTTCCTGTAGATATGCTTTCCGCCTTCCGGTTTCTTCACAAAGCTTCTAGGCTTGCTGGAGATAACAACCACTTTGTCGCAGCCTTTCTCAAAGGCTCTGTGAAATGGAATTGCATCTGAAACGCCACCGTCATAGTAGTATTTGCCCTTATATTTAATCGGCTTACAATAAATCGGAAGAGCGCAGCTTGCCATGATGGCTGTGTAGTCATCCTGCTTCATATCATTCTTTCCGAAGAATACCGGCTTTCCGTCCGCTCTTCTTGTAGCCACGCACTCATACTCCGTCTCGTTTGCAATAAATGCCGGAAAATCCAACGGGTCTTTTCCGTCTGAATTTGATAATGTGGCATAGATGTACTGAAGTCCGAAAGCCTGACCGTCATCAAAGAAATTCTTTATACTCAAATATCCCGGATCATCCACATATTCCGTATAGAATCTCAAATTACGGTCTCTCTGACCCGCAACAAAAGAGGCAGCATTTGCTGCTCCTGCAGACACTCCTATTACATAATCAAAAGTTATGCCACAGTCCAAGAATTTATCCAAAACTCCTGCGCTGTAAGCACACTTCATTCCTCCGCCCTCAACTACAAGACCTATTTTACTCATAATATCCTCTCTCTCATTCAATTATCGTGCTTTTTTGCACACGCTTAGTCATGTGTTTATTTATAGATATATACATTTATGCACCATCTGCATATATATTTTTATTTTCAGATCCTCAGACCATTCATTCGCAATCCTAAACGGCAAACGCATCGCTCGAATCCGAACTCCATCCCCGCAAGATTTATTACCATAAAATCAGTTGCGTTTGAGTATGTCGTCTTTTTTCTTAGTGAATAAGCAGTTTTCCCCATCGCATGCGGAGATGACCGTTCAAGCGAAGCGCGTTTAGTCGCAGCATGCGAAATCA
>JAILLZ010000130.1 GCA_024692885.1 Lachnospiraceae bacterium
GAGAGTTCAGCCCGATCTTATATTGATTGATTACATGATGCCTATCTGCGATGGATTGCAATGTCTGTCCATGATTAGGCATGAGCCTGAGACGGAAAAGATTCCGGTTATATTCCTCACGGGAGTCAAGGATTTGGATATGGTAAGGGATGCCATAAAAGAGAATCCCGACGGTTACCTTTTAAAAGATATGCCTGCAAAGGAATTCAGGCAGTTTATAGATTCATTTTTCTATAAGAAGGGAATGGAAAGTGATAGCTTCATATGATTTGATGGTTATGCTTGCTCCTTACCTCCTGTCATGGGGAAGAGTGGCATACATTGTTTCGCTGGCGGTAAACGTTGCGTTTCTGTTTATCCTGGCAACGGAAAAACCAAAAAACGAGGATGAACTTGGTATGAAGCGGGCCCTTGCGATGTGTGGAGGGCTTTTTTTCCTTGAAAGTTTTATTTATGGAATCAACCTTTGGGTCATAAATAAAAACCAGGCTTATGTAAGTTATTCTTTAATAGCGTGTCTCATGGATCTCGAAGTGTTCTACTATGCGATTTTCCTGTGGCACTATCTTCACATGCCTCCAAAAATGAAAAAACTCATGGCAAGGATTGGAGCCGCTGTTATTCTTTTGGATTCCGGTATTGTACTTGCCAATGCTCAATCCGGAAAGATAATATCCGTAAGCCTTGTAAATGATGGCTTGGGCGGAGGCGTCTATGCATACACCACAGCCGGTGGAGTGTCAATTCATTACACTTTGCTCGCACTGATGCTTTTTATGATATTTGCCATGCTTCTTTACAAAATAAGGACGACACCGCATCAGTTCAAGTACAGATATTTTGTAATGGGACTTTGCGTGGCTATTTCCGCTGCAGCAGAACTGATTTACGTCGAAGTATCCGATACAGTCGGAGTGAATGTTCGTTTTGCGGCAAATTCCATCATTATTTATCTCACTTATTATTTCACATACAGATACAGAAAGAGATTTACGGCTATGGTTTCCGGCCTTATGGTGCAGTATGCGGACCTTGCAGTTTTGCAGTTTGATTTCGACGGAAAACCGGCGGTAATAAGTGCAAAGACGTACACACTTTTCCCGGACATCGATGAGTATATTGAGCTCGATGAGTTTTTGAGCATGAATTCCATCGATATGGATATGAATTCCAATTGGGAGCAGGTTATCCAGATTGGTGATACATATCAGAAATGTACTTTTTCCGTAATGAGAAATCATAAGGACGAGGTCATAGGAAGAAACTTTGTCTTCACAGATGTTTCTGCAGAGTACCGCGCTTTCTACAACGAGGAACAGATGACCCAGATAGTAAAGCGTGCATATGATATTTTTGCCAGAGTTAATCTCAGGGATTCATCTCTTCGTGTTGAATTCTTTGCGGGAAGATATGCAGGTATGGAATTTGAGTCCGATGACTACTATGAGTGGGCAGATGTGCATATTGTTTCTCATATGGACAAGAGCAATTCTTTCAGGGCGAAAGAGTATTTGAAATCTTTCCAGAAGAGATATCTCAGGGGAAACTATGAATCGTCGGGCCTTGAAAAAGAAATATTTGCGATAGACAGAGACGGTCAGGAATACTTCTACGAGGTTTCACTTATATTTGCAAAGATGAAGGAAGATCCGTATTGCCTTATCCTTGCCCAGGATATAAGTGAGAGCGTTGAGATGAGAAGGACTTTCAACAAGCAGAGAGTTCAGCTCAGAACAGCGCTTAATGAGGCGAACAAGGCAAAGCATGATGCCGAGAAGGCGAACCTTGCAAAATCTGATTTTGTGGCAAACATGAGCCATGATATAAGAACTCCTATGAATGCAATCATAGGTCTTACAGATATTTTGCTTGATAAGGACAATCTGGATGAGGACTCAAAGAAAAAACTGAATACCATAAAGGAAAGCGGAGATTTCCTTTTGGAGCTCATCAACAATATATTGGACTTCTCGAAAATTGAAGCAAATAAGTTCCAGATTATACCTGTGAAATATGACTATGAGAAGATGATTAGTCAAATGATCAATCTGAATCTTGTAAGAATAAAAGATAAGGGCCTGGAGCTTAAGACAGAGCTTGATCCGAATATTCCGCATTATCTCTTCGGAGACGAGACCAGAGTTGAACAGGTTGTAATGAATATCCTGTCAAATGCGGTTAAATATACAAATGAGGGATCAATTACTCTTTCCACAAAATGGGAGCCGATAGACAAAAAAAGAGGACATCTCTGTTTCTCTGTTAAAGATACGGGAGTCGGCATAGAGAAGAACCTTATACCAACTGTTTTTGAAGCATTTGAAAAAGTTGATATGCTTAAGAACCGTGGCGAGGAAGGTACCGGTTTAGGACTTTCCATCGCAAAGAAACTTACGGAGCTTATGGGTGGAACCATCACTGTCGAGAGCGAATACGGCAAGGGCTCTGAATTCAAGTTCAGTTTCGAGCAGACTGTGGTCGACGAGAGTGACGCTCCTAAGGAAGTACAGACCGGCTTCGCAAAGATAAAGAAAGAGGGCGGAAGAGTGCTCGTTGTTGATGACAACAAGGTCAATCTTTCGGTTATTTCACTTCTCTTGAAGAAGTTTGGAGTGGATCCGGTTACCGCGGCAGGCGGAGAGGAGGCCGTATCTATAATGAGTTCGGGCGAGAAATTCGATCTCATTTTCATGGACTATATGATGCCGGATTGCGATGGTATCACGGCTACCAAGAGAATAAGAGCAATGGATTCCGATTATCACAGAAATGTTCCAATCATTGCACTTACGGCTGACGCCGTGAAGGGTGACAGGGAAAAATTCTTCGATGCCGGTATGAACGATGTATTGCTTAAACCGATTAAGAAGGAACTCTTGGGAGATTGCCTGAATAAGTACATAACCTAAAAAATAAAACAGTTGCCTCGATGCGGCTTCTATGTGAAGACATTCCGCGTGAAGGCAACTGTTTTTTATTTAAGTATTTATTATTTGATACTTGTTTCAGGAATAGCGAAACAATTAGTCTTCCCAAGGACGTATTCTGTAAGTGACTCTGAGAGAATCACAGATTTCCTTACATTTTGCTTCTTCATCATGTGAAATTGTTGTATCAACAGTTGAGAGAATCACATTTGGAACATAATGTTTTACGTCTCCTGCAAATTTCAACATTGCCTCAAATGAGATATCGCCAAATTTGCTTCGTACGATTTCCTGATATTTCTTTGCATCCGGAGTATTCAAACTTATTGAAATGGTATCAACAAGGCCGGAAAAATCTTTTGTTGTGTCTCTTTCCCATATGAGGTTTGCAAGACCGTTTGTATTTACACGAATCTTCTTTCCGTACTTTTCTTTTACAAAAGCGGCTACTTCAAGGAGGGCATCAAGCCTCTCCGTAGGCTCTCCGTATCCGCAGAAAACCACTTCCTCATATTTGTTCAAATCGAATTTGTCGAATTCGGCTTTTACTTCATCTACTGAAGGCTCATGCTCAAGCCAGAGTGTGTCGTCTTCGTTGCCTGTCACACTGTCCATATTCTGTCTGAGACAGAAGGTGCAGGCGCATGGACATTTATTCGTGAGATTCACGTAGAGGTTGTTGTGTACCTCGTAGAGAATAGTCATTCCTTTTTTCATTTTGTTCTCCTTATATTTTCAAATTTTATAAGATTCAAATCGTAATCAATGCTTCTTAAAAAAGCATTTTGTCGTAATCAAAGAATTCTCGTGTTGTGTATTTCAAAGGTTACTTAAGCTTGTACAGTATCTCCTCGAATGCAACTCCGTCCGTGAGCGGAATCTCAAGCTCTATGGATCTCATGATGCATTTCTTTACGAAGAGAGAAGCCTTTTTAACAGAGGTCTGGAAATCCACGCCGTTTACCGCATCCGCAGCTATTATGGCAGTGAAGATATCCCCTGTTCCCGAGCGGGATGTTCCAACGCGGTGAGTTTTTAAGATTTTAGGTTCCAAACCCTTTTCATAGCAGTAGTTGCAGACAAAGGTTTTCTGGGGGATTCCGGTTATAACTACTTTTTCCGGACCAAGGGCGGAAACCGCTTCCGCAAGCTTTAAGAGCTCCTTTTTTGTCCAGTGATCCTTGTACGGAAGCTTTGCGAGAATACATGCCTCAGTGAGGTTTGGCGTTACGATGTCCGCGTGCTCCACAAGCTTTGACATGTGCTCGCACATCTCTCTGGTATATGTGGGATAAGGTTTGCCGTAGTCGCCCATTACAGGGTCTACGATCACCAGTGTGTTTCCCGATTTGAAGTCGGTGATAAAATCACTCACAATCTTTATCTGCTTTGCAGAGCCCAGGAAACCGGTGCATATACCGTTAAATCTGAGATCCAGCTCCTTCCACATGGCGATGTAGCTCTCCATGTGCTTGGTGAAATCCAGATTGTAGAAATTCTTGAATCCGGTGTGGTTTGAGAAGATTGCGGTAGGTATCGGACAACACTGAACCTTTAACATGGAAATAACCGGCTGCTGCACGGCCACCGAGCATCTTCCGAATCCGGAAATATCGTTGATTAAAGCTATTTTTTTCTGATTGTTATGATTTGTCATGGCTTTTTCCACCTATATTTAGTCCATAAAAAAGAATAACATATATTTGATTAAATGCTAGTAAAAAAACATGATACATAATATAATTTTGCAATAAAAGCGGACAATCCGAATTGTTGATTGATTAAGGATTGAGGCTGCAGGAGTCGTTGGAACAGTGTAATGTGAAAGGGGCACATATGAGTAAAAAGATCAACTACGTAAAATTAGGTTCAACAGGCATAGTATCTCCGCAAAATGCGTTCGGTGCACTCCCGGTTCAGAGGGATGACATGGAGACAGCGTGTAGGATTTTGAGACGCGCCTATGAGGGCGGAATGGTGTTTTTCGACACGGCGAGAGCGTATTCCGACAGCGAGGAAAAGATAGGAGAAGCTCTTTCGGATGTCAGAAAGAATATCTATATCGCCACAAAGACTCAGGCGAAGAATCTGGAAGACCTCAAGGTTCAGCTTGATACTTCCTTGAAAAATCTAAAGACGGATTACATAGATATTTATCAGTTCCACTGCGCAGGACAGGTTTACGGTCCTGATGACGGAACGGGCATGTACGAATATCTTTTGGAAATGAAAAAACAGGGAGTGGTGAGACACATCGGTATCACCGCCCATAAGATAATGGTTGCCGAGGCTGCGGTAAAAAGCGGACTTTACGAGACTCTGCAGTTCCCCTTCAGCTACCTTTCGGGAGAGAAGGAGATTGCCCTTGTAAATCTTTGTAAAGAGAAAAACGTGGGTTACATCGCAATGAAAGGTCTTGCGGGAGGCCTTATAAACAACTCTCGAATGGCTTTTGCCTTCATGAGTCAGTTTGACAATGTACTTCCGATTTGGGGAATTCAGCACGAGAGCGAACTTGACGAGTGGCTTTCGTTCTTTGACGAGCCTGCAGATTTTGATGACGAAGTAAAGGCTTTTGTTGAGAAGGAGAGAAAAGAACTTTCCGGAGAATTCTGCAGAGGCTGCGGATACTGTATGCCTTGCCCACAGGGAATAGTCATAAACCAGTGCGCAAGAATGTCACTTATGATAAGAAGAGCTCCGTCAAAAAACTGGCTTACAGAGCAGTGGCAGCAGGCAATGATGGATATTGAGAAATGCACGGGCTGCGGAGCATGTATGAAAAAATGCCCGTATGAACTAAAGACACCTGAACTCCTGAAGAAAAATCTTGAAGATTACAAGAAAATTCTTGCCGGAGAGG
>JAILLZ010000226.1 GCA_024692885.1 Lachnospiraceae bacterium
GTGAAGATAGATGGTTGCACCGTAAACGGAAAGACGGACAGAACCAGCGCTCCTCATATAGTGAGCGTTAGCGTCGATGGAGTTAGAAGTGAAGTGTTGTTACACTCACTTGAGGATAAAAAAGTGTTTGTTTCTGCAGGTTCGGCTTGCTCATCAAACAAGCCTGCAGTCAGCAGAACCTTGAAAGCAATAAATGTAAAAAGAGAACTGCTTGACTCCACAGTCAGATTCAGTTTCAGCGTTCATACCACCGAGGAAGAGATAAAATACGCCCTTTCCGTTATGAACGAGATAGTACCGATGTTGAGAAAGTATAGGAGAAAATAAAATGTTTCAGGCTTTTTTAATTAAGTATGGCGAGATAGCCATAAAGGGAAAAAACAGATATATCTTCGAAAATGCCCTTGTGAGACAGATAGAGTTTGCTCTTGAGAGAGTCGAGGGAGAATTCCATATCACAAAAGAGCAGGGAAGAATCTATGTCCATGCAGACAGCGATTACGACTATGATGAGGCAGTAGATGCGCTCACCAAGGTATTTGGTATAGTCGGAATCTGCCCTGTGGTAATAAAAGAGGACGAGGGCTTCGATAAGCTTGCCGAGGATGTACTCACATTTGTAGACGAGCAGTATGAGGACAAGAACTTCACATTCAAGATGATGGCAAGACGTGCAAAAAAGACATACCCAATGGATTCCATGGAGGTAAATGCTGCACTCGGAGAGAAAATTCTTGATAAATTCCCGGAGACAAAGGTAGATGTACACAATCCGGAAGTAAAGATATTTGTTGAGATAAGAGAACAGATAAATATCTACTCAGAGGAAATCCCGGGACCGGGAGGAATGCCTACAGGAACATCCGGAAGAGCGATGCTTCTTCTTTCTGGTGGTATAGATTCACCTGTTGCAGGTTACATGGTTGCAAAAAGAGGTGTCACAATCGATGCCGTATATTTCCATGCTCCGCCTTACACAAGCGAGAGAGCAAAACAGAAGGTTGTGGATCTTGCCAAGAAGGTGGCTGTATACGCAGGCCCTATAAAGCTTCACGTTGTAAACTTCACAGATATTCAGCTTGCAATATATGAGAATTGTCCGCACGAAGAGCTCACAATCATTATGAGAAGATACATGATGAAGATTGCGGAACACTTTGCGAAAGAGGATGGTTGCCTCGGACTTATTACCGGTGAGTCAATAGGTCAGGTTGCGAGCCAGACAATGCAGTCGCTTCAGTGCACAAACGAAGTGTGTGAACTTCCTGTTTTCAGACCGGTTATAGCTTTTGATAAGAATGATATTATTGCGATTTCAGAAAAGATAGATACATACGAAACTTCTATCCTTCCTTACGAGGATTGCTGCACAATATTTGTTGCAAAGCACCCTGTTACAAAGCCAAATCTGAAATCGATAAAGAAATCAGAGATGAAGCTCGAAGGAAAGATAGAAGATCTTTACAAGACTGCAATCGAAACTACAGAGATTATTGAAGTGAAATAATACTAAATTCTGTAAGGCTCTACAGCTTTTAATATTGCTTCCATGTCGTTGTCGGCATGAATGGTAAGTGTAATAGGTTTTGAAAGATCAAGGCTGAAAATACCCATGATAGATTTTGCGTCTATTACGTAACGGCCTGAGCTTAAATCAAAATCATAATCATATGGAGCGATAGAACTTACAAAAGACTTTACCTTGTCGATTGAATTTAAAGATATTTCAAGTTTTTCCATATTAACTGCCTCCTTATTTTGTTTGACGAGTTAATAGTATGTTCTTTAAGAAAAAATGTCAACTTGTCAAAATGTGTATAAAATTTGGGGCAATATCGAAAACTTTGTAGAATGTCATAATTTGCCGGCGAAAGTCGGATAGAAAAATGAGGAATAATAATGAAAACAGCTGCTTTGCACAATTTGGGCTGTAAAGTTAATTCATACGAGACCGAGGCAATGCGCGAAATGCTTGAAAATGCAGGATATAAAATTGTGGATTTTCATGACGTTGCCGATGTCTATGTCATAAATACCTGCTCGGTAACAAATATGGCAGACAGAAAATCGAGACAGATGCTTCACCGTGCAAAAAAACAAAATCCCGATGCCATAGTTGTCGGTTGCGGATGCTATGTACAGACAAGCGAAAAAGAGGCGTTGGCCGATACCGCGGTAGATATCATTATAGGAAATGATAAAAAACATGAACTTGTAGATCTCATAGAAGAGTTTGAAAAAAACAGAACGGAAATCGATGCCGTAATAGATATAAATGAAAAGGGCAGAGAGTTTGAAACACTGCATCTTTCCGAACAGAGCGAGCATTCGAGAGCCTTTATAAAGGTTCAGGACGGCTGCAACCAGTTTTGCAGCTACTGCATCATACCTTTCGCAAGAGGAAGAGTAAGAAGCAGACAACTTAATGATATCCTTGATGAAGTAAGCAGAATGACCGAGAAGGGATACAGCGAATTTGTATTGTCAGGTATCCACTTGAGCTCTTACGGAGTAGACTCCGGCGCATCCCTTATCACGCTGATTGAGGCAGTGGCAGCTATCGAAAAGGTTGAGAGAATAAGACTCGGAAGCTTTGAACCGATGGTTGTTACCGAGGATTTCGTAAAGAGACTCGCAGAAGTAAAAAAGGTTTGTCCGCATTTCCATCTTTCGCTTCAGAGCGGATGTGACGGTACATTAAAGAGGATGAACAGAAGATACACATCTGCGCAGTTCAAAGAGAAATGCGACCTTTTCAGAAAGTACTTCGATAATCCTGCACTTACAACCGATGTTATCGTTGGATTCCCGGGAGAAACCGATGAGGAGTTTGAAGAGACAAAGAAGTTTTTGGACAGTGTTCATTTTTACGAGCTTCACGTCTTCAAATATTCAAAGAGAAAAGGAACCGTTGCCGCAGGAATGAAGGATCAGATTGATGAGAAAATCAAGACTGAGCGAAGCGCGGTGCTTATAAAGAAGGCGGATGAAATGTCCGAGGAGTTCAGACAGTCTTACCTTAATAAAGATGTGGAAGTACTCGTTGAAGAAAAGGTTAAGATTCTTAATAAGGAATACGGTATAGGTTTTACAAAAGAGTATATCAAGGTTGCAATTCCTTCCGGGCAGTGTGAAATCGGAGATATTATAATCGGAAAACCTGTATCAAAACTGAAAGATGATATATACCTCCTGGCTTGAAACAGTTGAATTTTATGCCTTTATGGTTTAACATAATGTAAATTGCTAAATTAAAGGCGAAGGATGTGATCATATGCAGAATTTGAGTAACACACAGTACTTTAAAGTTGAAAAGGGCTTGGATTTGCAAGTCAGCGATGTACTTGAAACAGTATATCAGGCGCTGGATGAGAAGGGATACAATCCTGTAAACCAGATCGTCGGATATATTATGTCAGGTGATCCTACATACATCACAAGCCACAACAATGCAAGAAGTCTCATTATGAAGGTTGAGCGAGACGAAATCGTTGAAGAGCTCCTCAAGCAGTACATAAAATCAAGAGACTGGAAATAGGAGTATTATTTTTTGAGAATTATGGGACTCGATTTCGGCTCCAAGACGGTGGGAGTTGCCGTGAGTGATCCGTTAAAAATCACGGCGCAGGGAGTTGGAATCGTAAGAAGAAAAAGCCCAGGAAAGCTGAGACAGACTTTGGCCGCCATCACAGAGATGGTAGAAAAATACGAGGTCGAAGAGATTGTCCTCGGTTTTCCCAAGAATATGAACAATACGGAGGGGGAGCGCTGCGAAAAAACGAAGGAATTCGCAGAGCTTCTTTCAAAGCGCGTAGAAGTTCCTATCGAGTTTTGGGACGAGAGATTGACTACCGTGGCTGCGGATAAGATTATGATGGAATCCGGTATCCGACGTGAGAATCGGAAAGAATACGTTGACGAGATCGCTGCAATCCTTATTTTGCAGGGATATCTTGATTATCTTTCGGGCAAACCTGAATTGGATCAGCTCAGATCCGAATAATCAGCCTGAATTCATTGCGACTCAGATTAGACAGAAGAATATTTGGTGAATATATGGAAGAAAAGATTACATTTATCGACCCTGAGACAAATGAAGAAGTAGAATTCTACTGCCTCGAGCAGACAACTTTAAATGGGTCAAACTATATTTTGGTAACGAGCGAACCGGAAGGAGATTCCGATGCTTATATATTAAAAGAGACATCTTCGGATGACGACGAAGTAACCTATTCAATGGTAGAGGATGACGTGGAAATTAATGCCGTTGGAAAAGTCTTCGCCGAGCTTCTCGAAGATGTTGATTTCGAGTAAATTAGAAGGAGGATTAATTTGAAAAAAACAAAAGAAAATAGTTCTAAGCTCAAGATAATTCCACTCGGCGGTCTTGAGCAGATTGGTATGAATATAACTGCCTTCGAGTACGAAGACAGTATTATTGTAGTGGATTGCGGATTGTCATTCCCTGAGGATGATATGCTTGGAATCGATTTGGTAATCCCGGATATAACATATTTAAAAGATAACATCGACAAGGTAAAAGGGTTTTTCATCACACATGGTCACGAGGATCATATTGGTGCAATTCCTTATGTTATCAAGGAAATCAATGTTCCGATTTATGCCACAAAGCTTACAATCGGAATCATAGAGCACAAGTTAAAAGAGCATGAGCTTTTATCAAAGGTAAAGAGAAAAGTCGTAAAATACGGACAGCATATAAACTTAGGTAAATTCCGTGTGGAGTTTATCAAAACAAACCACAGTATTCAGGATGCAGCTGCACTTGCAATACATTCACCTGCGGGAACAGTGGTACATACCGGAGACTTCAAGGTGGATTACACACCTGTTTTCGGTGATGCCATCGACCTTGCAAGATTCGGAGAACTCGGAAAGAAGGGTGTGCTTGCACTCATGTGCGATAGTACCAATGCTGAGAGACCCGGTTCGACAATGTCTGAGAAGACAGTAGGAGCCGCTCTTGAAACAATCTTTGCCGAGAACAAAGAAAGAAGAATAATCGTTGCGACATTCGCGTCAAACGTTGACCGTGTTCAGCAGATTATAAATATTGCATATAACTATGGCAGAAAAGTCTGCGTGGAAGGTCGAAGCATGGTAAACATCATCTCGACAGCCACAGAGCTTGGATACCTGAACATCCCGGACAAAACTCTTGTGGAGATAGATGAGATAAAGAATTATCCTGATGAAAAGACGGTTATCATCACCACGGGAAGCCAGGGAGAATCAATGGCTGCATTGTCACGTATGGCAGCCGGTATCCACAAGAAGATTACAATAAAGCCAAACGATGTCATCGTTTTAAGTTCACATCCGATTCCTGGAAATGAGAAGAACGTTTCAAAGATTATCAACGAACTTTCAATGAAGGGTGCAGATGTTATCTTCCAGGATGTTCACGTAAGCGGACATGCCTGCCAGGAAGATATAAAGCTTTTGTATTCACTTGTCAGACCAAAGTATTCAGTTCCTGTTCATGGAGAATACAGACATCTCAAGGCTCAGGCAAATATTGCAAACAGCCTTGGAATAGAGAAAGAAAACATTTTCATATTAAGCTCGGGAGATGTGCTTGAACTTGATGAGGAGAGCGCAGCTGTTACGGGAAAGGTTCCTACCGGAGCGGTATACGTAGACGGACTTGGAGTCGGTGACGTAGGAAACATAGTCCTTCGTGACAGACAGCACCTTGCCGAGGAGGGAATAATCATAGTTGTTCTCACCATGGAGACAGGTTCGGGACAGATAGTTGCGGGACCGGATATCGTCTCAAGAGGTTTCGTCTATGTCAGAGGTTCAGAGGACCTTATGGAGGAGGCAAACAATGTCCTCTCCGATACGGTCATAAAGATAGAGGACTCCAACATCACAGATTGGGGTAAAATCAAGACTATGATAAAAGACGATCTCGGAGATTTCGTCTGGAAAGAAACCAAAAGGAAACCGATGATAATCCCTATTATTATGGAGATTTAAAATGACTCAGGAGATAAAAGAAGCACTGGAAAACCTCGTAGAGGTAATAAAAGAAAGTCAGGAGTATCAGGAATATGTTAGCACTAAAGAAGTGCTTGCGATAGACACTGACCTTGCGAAAAAAGTGGATGAGTACAGAAAAAAGAACTCAGACCTTCAGGAGAACAAGGATATTCTGTTTGAACAGTCTTTCATATTGCAGAAGCAGTATGAGGATATCATAAATGCGCCTGCGGCCAGGGCTTTTCTTACCGCTGAGAATAATATTTGCCGAATCTTCCAACAGATAAACTATAAGCTGCTTGTGGATTTGGACTTTGAGCTAAATACGGAGGAAGATTAAATGACCGCGGGTAAAGCCATACTTAAGGTGTTGACAACAAGCGCGACCATACTTATCTGGGTGTTGGTGGTATTCTATTTATACAGATTCGGCCAGTTTGCATATGACATGGGATATCGTGTTTTCACGGAGCCTGCTATGACAACCGAAGCAGAGGCAAAGGATAAGCTCGTTACCATAGATTCTGATATGAGTGACCTTGATATTGGAAAAGAACTTGAAGAAAAAGGTCTGATAGACAATCACATCCTTTTTGTAATACAGTACAAGCTTTCTGCATATTCGGGAAAAATAAAAGATGGAACCTATACATTGAGCACGTCCATGACCACAAAGGACATGCTGAAGGTTATGGCTCAAAGCGATGAAGATTCCACGGAATCAACCGAAGAGGAGTAGGTATGATAATAGAGGACAGACTTACTTCTTACATAAACTCACTGGATATGGGAAACACCCCATTTCTCGATGAGCTTGAAGCATTTGCTCTTGAGACGGAAGTGCCTATAATTCGAAAGGACATGCAGACATTTTTAAAAATGTTCCTTGCAATGAAAAAACCTGAGAATATTTTGGAGATAGGTACAGCCATCGGTTTCTCCGCACTTCTTATGGCGGAGTATAATCCGGGTGAATGCCATATCACAACCATAGAAAACTATGACAAGCGCATAGTGCTTGCCAAGGAAAACATAAAAAAGGCCGGAAAGGAAGATGTCATAACTCTCATGGAGGGAGATGCCTTGGGAATACTTCCTACATTGACGGGAAAATACGATTTCATATTTTCCGATGCGGCCAAAGGCCAGTATGTCAATTATCTCCCGGACATAAAGAGAATGCTTAAAAAGGGCGGAGTTTTGATATCGGATAATATACTTCAGGACGGAGATCTTATAGAGTCGAGATTCGCCGTTGTGAGAAGAAACAGAACCATTCACAAGAGAATGCGTGAATATGTTTATATGCTTACCCATGATGAGGAGCTGAGAACTTCGCTTCTTCCTGTTGGGGATGGCATAACAGTTAGTGTTAAATTATAGAAATAAAGGATTTAGTATGAGACCAGTTGAATTGTTGGTACCGGCATCAAGCCTTGAAGTACTTAAGGTTGCCGTTATATTCGGAGCAGATGCGGTATATATTGGTGGAGAAGCTTTTGGACTCAGAGCAAAGGCTAAAAATTTCTCCATGGAAGAGATGGATGAAGGTATAAAGTTTGCTCATGAACATGGGGTAAAGGTGTATGTCACGGCAAATATACTTGCACATAACGGGGATTTAAGTGGTGTCAGAAAATATTTCGAAGAGCTCAAAGCGATAAAACCGGACGCACTTATCATTTCCGATCCGGGTGTATTTACAATAGCAAAAGAAGTTTGCCCTGAGATAGACATCCATGTCAGCACACAGGCAAACAATACAAACTACGCAACCTACAACTTCTGGAAGAGCATGGGAGCTACAAGAGTCGTAACCGCCAGAGAGTTGTCATTAAAGGAAATAAAGGAAATCAGAAATAACATTCCCGATGACCTTGAGATAGAAACTTTTGTTCACGGAGCAATGTGTATTTCTTATTCCGGAAGATGCCTTCTTTCCAACTTTATGGTCGGACGCGATGCCAACAGGGGAGCCTGCACGCATCCGTGCAGATGGAAATATTCGGTTGTGGAAGAAAAGAGACCGGGAGAGTATTTCCCTGTATACGAAAACGAGAGAGGAACCTACATCTTTAACTCAAAGGATCTCTGTATGATAGAGCATATCCCTGAGCTTATCGATGCCGGAATAGACAGTTTCAAGATAGAGGGCCGCATGAAGACAGCGCTTTATGTAGCTACGGTTGCAAGAACTTACAGAAAAGCAATCGACGATTATCTTGAATCGCCTGAAAAATATAAAGAGAATATGAGCTGGTATATTGACCAGATAACAAACTGCACATACAGACAGTTCACCACGGGATTCTTTTTTGGCAAGCCTTCGGAGGAGTCGCAGATATATGACAGCAACACCTATGTGAAGGAATATACCTATCTCGGAGTAGTCAGTGGAGTAAATGAAGAAGGTTTGTATCGAATTGAGCAAAGAAATAAATTTACAGTTGGCGAAAAAATTGAGATAATGAAACCGAACGGTGATAATATAGAAGTTACCGTAAAGAGAATGATAAATGAAAAGGGTGAGGAAGTGGAAAGCTGTCCGCATCCAAAGGAAGTTATTTACATCGATTTGGGTGAAGAACTTCAAATGTATGATATTTTACGCAGAAGCGAGGAGGAATAAAAGTATGGCAAAAGCAGCTAAAGGAAAATATGTCGCATATGTCGGAACTTACACATATGAGACAAGCAAAGGTATTCACATTTATGATTTGGATGAAAAATCAGGAAGACTTACCGAGAAAAAGGTAGTTCCTATAAACAATCCATCCGATCTTATTATTTCTAACAACGGCAAATATCTTTATTCCATAGCTGATGAAGGTGTCAGATCTTTTAAGATTATGCCGGACGGAGATCTCGAGGAGATCAACGGAAAATGGACAGGCGGAATGAGAGGATGCTACCTCGATATCGATGATGAGGGAAGATATCTTTTCGTGGGAAGCTATCATGACGGACGTATTTCCATGATGAAACTCAATCCGGAAGACGGAAGCATTGTTGGAGTAGCTGACGGTGTATTCCATAAGGGTGTCGGAAGAAACATCTCTGACCGAAGCTCAAGACCACACATCAACTGTGTAAAGCTCACACCGGATCAGCATTATGTATGTGCTGTCGATGGTGGACTTGACAACATGAAGGTTTACAAGATCGATTACGAGAACGGAAAACTCAACATGATTGATATCGTTCGAAGCGACATCGATACAGCACCGAGAATGATTCGTTTCTCTAAAAACGGAAAGTTTGCTTATGTATTGAACGAGCTTTCAAATACAATCGATGCATATAAGTATTATGAGGATGAGAGAGGACCTGAGTTTGAGAGAATTCAGACTGTTGTAACCGACCTCAACAACGATGAGAGAGAATGTACAGCTCTTGATATCGAGCTCAGCGCAGACGGAAAATATCTCTATGCTTCAAATGATGATATGAATTCAGTCATCATTTACAAGATAGACAATACGACAGGATTGCTTGAGATGGTAAGCCTTTCAAAGATCAGTGGAGAGTTCCCTAAGTCAATAGCTATTCTCCCTGACGGAAAGCATTTCCTTTGCGCATGCCATGATACAAATACTATCAATAACTTCGTAGTAAACTACGATGATGGATATGTACTTATGGATTCAGCTCCTGTAAAGGTTGAGATGCCAAACTGTATCTTCATCCACAAGCTTGATTAGGCTTATATTTATAGTTTACCCAAATCAAAAATTACAATACAAAAATGGACAACCTTTAAAAGAGGTTGTCCATTTTTGCGCTTAAATTCATTAGATAAGAATCGAAGATTGTAATGGCGGCCATGGCTTCGACGACCACGACGGCTCTCGGAACTATAACAGGGTCGTGACGACCTTTGATGGATACTGAGATTTCCTCGCCGTTCTTGTTTACAGTGTTTTGTGAAGCAGAAATGGAAGGAGTTGGCTTTATTGCCACTCGCATGAGTATGTCGCTTCCGTCGGATATACCTCCGAGTATGCCACCGGAATGGTTTGTAGCCTTGGTGGTTTTTCCGGCCTTTGAAATGAAGGCATCGTTGTTTGACGAACCTGTTGCCTTAGCAGCTTCAAAGCCGTCGCCAATCTCAAATCCTTTAACAGCACCTATTGAAAACATTGCCTTTGCGAGGTTTGCATCAAGTTTTTCAAATACGGGATCGCCGAGTCCCACCGGAACACCTTTTACGATGCATTCAACAATACCGCCGGAAGAGTCCTGCTTTTCCATAATCTCTTCAAGGTAAGCAGAAGCTTTCTCGGCTGCCTTAGCATCAGGCATAAATAAAGCATTGTTGTTTATCTCATTTTCATCAAAGGCTTCGGCACTTATGGGACCGATTGCTTTGGTGTAGGTTATAAAAGAAATTCCAAGTTGCTTCAAAGCTTTTTCTGCGATTGCGCCTGCTGCCACACGACCAATAGTCTCGCGGCCTGAGGAACGTCCGCCACCGCGGTAGTCTCTGAAACCATATTTTTCATCAAAGGTAAAATCGGCATGGCCCGGTCTGTAGTAAGAAGCTATTTCGCTGTAATCGGAAGATTTCTGATTTGTGTTGTATACGACAAGCAAAATAGGAGTGCCGGTAGTCTTTCCATCGAATACTCCGGAGAGGATGGAGCA
>JAILLZ010000210.1 GCA_024692885.1 Lachnospiraceae bacterium
GAAATACTTATTGTTTGAGAATGGGTATTAGTTTATAATACTAGAAGTGTTACAAAAGGAGATTTATCATGAGTCAGGCAAAAGTTGATAAGTATAAACAGGAAAAAGCAAACCGTGCACAGATTATGGCAAGAGAAAAAAGAAACAGATTTCTCACCAGACTTGCAGGTTTGGCGGTAGTTGTAGCTGTTGTAGCATGGGCCGGATATTCAGGATACAGCACATACATGAACAATTACACACCGGACAAAACAGAGATAACAACAGATGCTCTCGATGAGTATTTAAGCGGATTATCATCATAAGCAAAAGGACAGGCTTTTTAACGGCCTGTCTTTTTACAAAAACGGAGGTAAATTATGAGCATAGCCGATAAAATTTTTATAGACATGTGCAATGATATATTGGAAAACGGTACAAGTACCGAAGGTGAAAAGGTAAGACCGCACTGGCCGGACGGCACCAGTGCATACACCATCAAAAAATTCGGCGTGGTAAACAGATATGATCTTACCAAGGAGTTTCCAGCCATTACATTGAGAAAGACAGCTATTAAGAGTGCTACGGACGAGATGCTCTGGATTTGGCAGAGAAAGTCAAATAACATACATGACTTAAAGAGTTCAATCTGGGATGAGTGGGCAGACGAGACCGGCTCAATTGGAAAGGCCTACGGATATCAGCTCGGTGTCAAGCACCAGTACAAAGAGGGTATGATGGACCAGGTTGACAGGGTTATTTACGACCTTAAAAATAATCCTTTCAGCAGAAGAATCATGACAAATATCTATGTACATCAGGATCTTCACGAGATGCATCTCTATCCTTGCGCATACAGCATGACATTCAATGTCACTCAGAAGAAGGGCGACGACAAGCTTACTCTGAATGCCATCTTAAATCAGCGCTCACAGGACGTTCTTGCAGCTAACAACTGGAATGTGTGTCAGTATGCTGTGCTTGTTCATATGCTTGCCCAGGTGTGCGACATGAGAGTCGGAGAGCTTGTTCACGTAATAGCCGACGCGCATATTTACGACAGACATGTACCTCTCATAAAAGAACTCATTTCAAGAGAGACCTACGATGCGCCTAAATTCTGGCTCAATCCGGAGATAAAGGATTTCTATCAGTTCACCACGGACGATATAAAGATAGAAAACTATGTGACGGGCCCACAGATAAAGGACATCCCTATAGCTATTTAAGTCGGGCTATTTGAATTAAAAACGACAGGCGGTATATAAAGATGAAAATGATTGCAGCAGTAGATTCCGCATGGGGAATAGGAAATGAAAACAAGCTTTTGGTTTCCATTCCGGCGGATATGAAGTTTTTCAGGGAGACAACCACAGGGCATGTCATTGTTATGGGAAGAAAAACTCTTGAGAGTTTCCCGAATGCAAAACCTTTACCGAAAAGGACAAATATTGTGCTCACCAGTGACAAGAGCTATAAAGCAGACGGTGCCGTGATAGTCCATTCCATGGAAGAACTATTGGAGGAACTGAAAAAATACGATTCAAATGATGTATATGTCATCGGTGGCGAATCTGTCTACAGACAGCTTGAGCCATATTGCGACACCGCATACATCACAAAAATAGATTACGAGTATGTCGCTGACGCTCATTTTCCAAATCTTGATGAGATGGAGGACTGGAAAGTGACTGAGTGCAGCGAGGAACAGACTTATTTTGACCTGGAGTATCATTTCATGACTTATAACAGATAGAGGGCTTACTTATGGATATATCGGGAAGAAAACTTTTTTGTAAAGCATTGGCAGAAGAGGGAGTGGACACGCTTTTTGCTTATCCGGGCGGAACCGTGACCGACCTGTTCGATGAATTATATAAGCAGGATAAGGTAAGGGTGGTTTTGCCGCGTCACGAGCAGGCGTTGATACACGAAGCCGAGGGCTACGCAAGACAGACCGGAAAAGTCGGAGTCTGCCTTGTTACAAGCGGACCTGGCGCCACAAATACCATCACAGGTTTGGCTGATGCGCACTATGACAGCGTGCCGTTGGTAGTGTTTACCGGCCAGGTGCCTTTGGACCTTATAGGAAACGATGCTTTCCAGGAAGTGGATATTGTCGGTATGACAAGAAATATCACCAAGTATTCTGTTACGGTTAGAGACAGAAAAGAACTTGGAAAGATTATAAAGATGGCTTTCTATATAGCACAGTCCGGAAAACCGGGGCCTGTCCTTATAGATATTCCAAAAGACATACAGGTTGCTCAGGGACCTTCAGAGTATCCTGCAAGTGTTCAGATAAGAGGATACAAGCCTATAGAAAAGGATGTCCATGTAGGGCAGCTTAAAAAAGCCTACAAGATGCTTAAGCAGGCAAAGCGACCGGTAATTCTTGCCGGTGGTGGAGTAAAGGTTGCGAAGGCAAACAAGGAACTCAGAGAGTTTGCTGAAAAAATGTATGTTCCCGTAGTCACCACTGTGATGGGAAAAGGCGCTATGCCGGATGACCATCCTCTGTATATCGGAAACAGCGGCCTTCACGGAAGATATGCGGCAAACATTGCTGTAAGCAAGTGCGATGTGCTCTTTTCCATAGGAACAAGATTCAATGACAGAATTACGGGTGATTTGAACGAGTTCGCCCCAAATGCAAAGATAGTACATATAGATGTAGATACTTCTTCCATCTCAAGAAACGTAGTGGTCGACGTGCCGGTTGTTGCTGATGCAAAGGTAGCACTTAGAAAACTTCTTGAGTGGGCAGAGCCTTCGGACAACTATGAGTGGATAGACCGCATAAACAATTGGCAGAAGGATAATCCTCTCGAAATGAGAAGAGACAGAGGCATGACTCCTCAGATGATAATGGAGGGTATCAACAAAGTATTTGCCGATGCCACATACGTCACCGATGTTGGACAGCATCAGATGTGGGCGACACAGTTTATCAGCCTTGATCCGGGACAGAAGTTCATCACTTCCGGTGGACTTGGAACCATGGGATTCGGCTTCCCGGCAGCTATCGGAGCAAAGATAGCAGACCCTAAGCAGGATATAGTATGCATCTCCGGAGACGGTGGCATGCAGATGAATATGCAGGAAATGGCGACAGCGATAGTGGAGCACGCTCCTGTAGTGGTATGTCTTTTGAATAACCAGTATCTTGGCATGGTAAGACAGATGCAGCAGCTTTTCTACGGCAAGAGATATGAGGCTACCTGCTTAAGAAAGAGAAACACCTGTCCGCCGAACTGCAAGGGACCGAACGAGGCGTGTCCTCCTTATGTACCTGATTTCCTTAAATATGCAGATACCTATGGAGCACACGGTATCCGTGTTACAAAGGAGGAGGAGATAATCCCTGCTCTTGAGGCAGCAAAGAAGAATACCGATGCTCCGACAGTCATAGAGTTTATGATTTCAAGTGATGAGCTCGTGCTTCCGATGGTAAAATCGGGAAATGCCATGAGCGAAATGATTCTGAAGTAAGGAGGGCGGAAAATGAACAGAAATATGAAAGACAGATGGATAGCCCTCTACGTGGAAAACCAGGTCGGTGTACTTGCAAAAATCTCCGGTTTGTTTTCTGCCAAAAGCTACAACCTTCAGAGTCTCACAGTTGGAACCACGGAAGATCAGACGGTATCACGTATGACCATATGCGTCACCAGTGATGATATAACCTTCGAGCAGATAAAGAAGCAGCTCAATCGAATGGTTGAGGTTATAAAAGTAATCGATCTGACCAACGTTATGATACACATGAAAGAAATCCTCTTCGCTAAGGTCTTGCATTGTACCACGGCGGATAAGGAGGAACTCTTTCAGATAGCGCAGGTTTTTGGTGTTCAGGTTGTGGATATCGGAACCGAGAGTGTGCTTTTGGAGTGCAAACTCACTCCGAGACGAAACGATGAGCTCATAGCGCTTCTTCATTCCAAATACAAACATGTTGAGGTTGTTCGCGGCGGAGCCGTGGCAATCGAATCCATAAGCACTTCAAGCAGATAATCATAGGCTGCTCCCTTGCGGAGCAGCCCTTTTTTATTCTTATTCTTTCTATATATTTGCCCAATCAGCAATATTTTTTTATGGCCTTATGACGAAATTCATGTTGAACGAACAGCACGCACATCGTCGGCGACGTTGTCTGACAGCCCCGTTAGATTTATACCCATAAAATCAGTTGCGGGACTTGTATGCCTGTTTTTCTAAGTTCATGCAGTTTTCCCATGATTTCGCATGCTTCGAATAAACGCGCTTCGCTTAAACGGTATTCTCCGCATGCGATGGGGAAAACTGCTATTTCACTAAGAAAAACTACGACATCCTGCATGACGCAACTGATTTTAGGGTAATAAATCTTACCGGGGATGGAGTTTAGGAGCCGACGTTGTTGCCTGCGTGATGGACAGTGAAACATGAATGGTTTTCGGAGTCGGACATAAAAAAATTACTGCTGATAGGGCAAAGATTTTCGTAATGAATTATTAAAAAAGGCCACTCCGTGAGGGAGCGGCCTTTTTATGTGCCTGAGTGGTTAGCGGGCGAGGATTTGCACGATCTCGCCTATGTACAGGGTGTGATAGTCTTGGTCGTCGTAGAACTCGTCGAGGATTCCGTCACGGAGGATTGTCTCCGGAGGAATAGGAGTTGCGGACATCTTTTTGCAGAGGAAAACAAGATTTCCGGAATCAATGTATGGAATCTCATCCTCCGAGTAGTCTACGCTCAAGCCTGCGGCCTTTATCTTGTCCTCGTCACGACCGGAAACCATGCCCATGTATTTCAATACGCTTTTCTTCATGGAAGGATCGAAGAAAGTAAGAGAGAAATTGTCTCCGCTGTCGAGAAGTTCCTTCGTGTATTTGGATTCCTTTACAAATACAAAGCATACATTTTTATCCCAAAGTACACCGACACCGCCGCATTTTACCGTCAGGGCGTTTGTCTTGTCTTTGTCGCCTGCTGAAAGAAGTGCCCAATCATTTCCGAAGCGAGTGAACGGGTTAAATTCAAAAAGTTCTGCCGGGTATGGTTGAAATGTATGCATATTCTTCGTCCTTTCTTATAATTATCTAAATTATAGTAAATTATTCCCAGAAAATCAATAAAATGAAAAAAGCAATTCCTTTTATTTGAAATGTTGTTTTGGTATAATAATTAGGTATGAAAAAGTATATGTTGTTAAAAAAAGGAGCGGACTATAAAGCACTAAGTTCAAGGCTTGGGATTGACCAGGTTATAGCCCGCATCATATTAAATAAAAATATAAAAGAAGAGGATATGGAGAAGTATCTGAGAGGAAAGCTTTCCGATATCTATTCACCTTTTCTTTTGAACGATATGCAAAAAGCTGTTGATATTTTAAAGCAGAAAATCGCTGAAAAGAAGAAAATCCGTATAGTCGGTGATTACGATATAGATGGGGTACAGTCAACCTACATTCTATACGATGCTCTAAAGAATCTCGGGGCTGATGTGAGTTACGCCATTCCTGACAGAATCATAGATGGATACGGAATAAACGAAAATTTAATAAAGAAAGCTTACTTAGATAAAGCAGATACGGTTCTTACCTGTGACAACGGTATATCTGCATTTGCACCCATCGAACTTGCAAAGGAATACGGCATGACCGTTATTGTTACGGATCATCACGATATACCCACCTTGGAAGACGGAGAGACACAAAAGCTTGTTTCCGCCGATGCGGTGGTAAATCCAAAGATTAAAAGCGAAAAGGAATACCCTTTCAAGGATATCTGTGGAGCTGTTGTCGCATGGAAACTAATGATTGCGCTGTACAGTGACCTTGGAAGAAGCGATGATATAGTCTCAAAATACCTTGAAAATGCTGCTTTTGCCACAGTCGGAGATGTAATGGATTTGGCTGATGAAAACAGGATTATTGTAAGACATGGTTTAGAGGCATTAAAACGCACCGATAACCCGGGAATGTCAGCTTTGATGAAGAGAAAGCAGATTGACCGGTCAAATCTTAAGGCGTATCATATCGGCTTTGTTTTGGGACCTTGCATAAATGCCAGCGGAAGGCTTGAAACAGCTGAAAAATCCTTGCAACTTCTCATGGCAAAGAACGAGATAGAAGCCGATGCTCTTGCGGAAGAATTGGTTGATTTAAACGAGACCAGAAAAGAAATGACGGCAAAAGGCGAGGAGGCAGCCTTTGAGGCAGTTGAAACTTCGGACCTTTTTTATGACAGAGTACTTGTGGTATATCTTCCTGAACTACATGAGAGCTTGGCCGGAATAGTTGCCGGAAGGGTGAGGGAGAGGTACGGAAAACCGTCTTTCGTTCTCACAAAAACCGATAATGACATGATAAGGGGAAGCGGAAGAAGCATAGAGACTTACCCCATGTTTGAGAATCTTCAGAAATGTGACAGCCTGCTTGAGAAATACGGTGGACATCCGATGGCTGCCGGCCTTTCTTTGAAAGAGGAAAACATTGATGAATTCAGAAAGACCATTAATGAGATATGCACACTTTCCGAGGATGAATTGACCGAGAAGGTTTACATTGATATGCAGATGCCTT